>DASPGQ010000396.1 GCA_035620555.1 Vicinamibacteria bacterium | reverse complement strand
CCCTCGGACTCGATCGCGGCGCGGGCCTTCTGCAGCTCGCCGAGCTGCTTTTTGCAATACGGTCACCAGTCACCGCTTCGAAAAAACTCCAGCACGACGGCCTTCTCGCCCCGATAGTCGGAAAGCCGGTAGGTGTTCCCTTTCGCGTCCTTGAGCTCGAAATCGGGTGCCGGCTGACCGATTTCTACGCGACCGAACGAGATGCCTGCGCCAAGAACAAGAGAGAAAAACATGAGGAGGGTGCTGCGCGCGGCCACACCGGCAATATAACACACGCCACGCAGACGACTGTGGCGCGGGGCTTACTTTCTAGTGCTCAGTGCCGTGGCGGGACCCGCGATCGCCCGGCCGCCACGGCTCGGCCTTTCCGGCGCTTCGCGCCGATCTCGCCCGCCTACGCCCCTCGGGCTTCGGCGCGGTTCCGACGAAGCCTAGGCGAAGTCGAACGGCAGAAGTCATGGCCACCGCTCGGCAGGCTGGGCTGTACTTTTTTGTCAGCCTGTTAGACCTCTTGAACCCGACGGATGATCCCACCGAGGCGGTGCAGAATTCCGTCCTCGTCGGCGTGCGCGGCCGTGCCGTTCGCCGGCGCGGTCCTTTCGCCCGACCACTCCTCGTAGGCCACGGACAAATCGGTCGAGACCTCGTTGGGATCGAGCCCCAGAGACCTGGCGTAGGCTCTAGAGAAGCTCCTGAAATAGAACTTGCCGGGGAACCGATCGAATCGCTCCATCTCCAGATCTTCGAGGTAGGCCATGCCAATCCGGGTTTCGTTGGCTATGTGACGTAGTTGAATTTGTTTGGACTCGCGCATTGTTCTGAGAGATCTACCTCGATAGGCCATTGGGAGCCTCCTTCCCCAAATCGAGATACATTCTGGGTTTTTTGCCGGAGCGGCGCTCGGCTCGAGCTATTGTTTCGGTTCGCTGGGCCAGATGTCGAGGGATGAACGACTTATGGCCACAACCCCAAGTGACGCAGCGCGGACGCTATCAGTTTGGCAACAGTATGTCAACAAGAATTCCACAGGCTAACTGCTAGAAAACCGAACCCCTGTGGAAATTACAGAGGCCCGTCGCCCGCTTCGAGCTCGGCCAGAAGATTCCTGAGTGCCTCGATCACTTCGCCTCGCTCGACCTCGCTTCTTCGAAACGTCATCTGGAGGCGAAAGGGAGTGCCACGCTCGCCATATCGAAACACGAAGTTCCTCGGCCGACCTCGTTGAGGTTTGCGCGCGCTGCGACGCGCTTGATCGCGGTTGAGCGCGCCGGCAGAGATCTTCTCGACGAGCGCCGCCATTTTTTGAGGGCTTTCTTGCCTAACTACCTGCAATAGCAACGACTTAGAGGCTATGTCGGCGAGCCGACAAAGATTCTTGATGTCTTCGGGCATCGAGTTCAGGCTCAGCGATTCGGTGACGCTCGTTCGGGATTTTCCGATCCGGGAAGCGAGAGCCTCATGAGTATAACCATGCTGATTCACGAGCATCCCAAAAGCCTCGGCCTCTTCGAATGGGGTGAGGTCTTTTCTCTGGATGTTCTCAACGAGTGCGAGCTCGATCGTTTCCTGGTCGTCGACGTCCCTGAGGACGCAGGGCAACTCCGTAAGGCCTGCTTGAAGCGCCGCCTGGTAGCGTCGCTCTCCCGAGATGATCTGATAATGCCCCTGGTAGCCGCGCACGATCAGGGGCTCGAGAATCCCCTTCTCTCGAATCGACGCCGTCAGCTCCGAAAGATCCCCCATTTGCTGGCGCGGCTGATTGGGGTTGGGATCGATTTCCTCGATCGGGATCATTCTTCCGATCGTTGCCCAACGACGGGAGTCGAGCTCCTCCACGAAATGCGCATCGTTTCGCAGCTTGATCGTGCTGGGCAATCCTGCTCTCTTAGACACGTGCCATCACCTCTTCGGAAAGGCTGTAATACTCGAACGCCCCGCTCGAATGCGGGGCGAAGCTGAATATGGACTCCTTGTATGCCGGGCTTTCTTCGAGACGGATACTCTTGCTGATGATTGTTTTGAAGACCTTGTCGCCAAACGATTCCTGAATCTTCTCGGCCACGTCTCGCGAGAGGGTCGTTCGCTTGTCATGAAGGGTGATCAATACGCCGAGCACTTGAAGCTCCGGGTTGGGACGCGATTTTACTTTGTCGAGGGTCTCCAGCAGATCATCCGTGCCCTCGAGCGCGTAGTAGGAGGACTGAATCGGGATCAGGAGGTGGGTCGCCGCCACCAGTGCATTGACGGTGATGAGTCCGAGTGTCGGCGGCGTGTCGATGATGATGAAGTCGTATAACGACCGAACCGCCTCGAGCCGGTCTCTCAGCCGAAAGTGACCGTCGAACTCTCCAATGAGCTTGCTCTCCAACTTCGCGAGGGAGATCCGCGAGGGCACGAGCACGAGATCGGGCAGAGCGGTCGGATACGAGATGTCCTTCATGCTCACGCTCGAGTCGACGAGCGCATCGTAGACCGAGCCCTCGATTCTCACGTCGTCCAGAAACGAGATCGTCGAATTCCCTTGAGGATCCATATCGACGAGGAGGGTTTTCTTCCTCTTGGCAGCGAGCGCCGCCGCGAGGTTGATGGCCGTCGTGGTCTTACCCACGCCGCCCTTCTGATTTGCGATAGTTATGACGATAGCCAAGACAGTTCTACTCCGCCTGCGACTTCCCGTCGCAAGTAACGAGATCAATGAATCGAAAATCGATAACGAGGGAGGTCTTGCCCGAGAGGTGATGCGGCCAGGCGAACCGAGTCGCCTCGACTACATCTTGTACTTGCCGAGATCGTCTGGATTGAGGCCTTCCAACCACTTCTGCAGTCTTTCGGAGTCCGTCGTTTCCTTCGTGAGATCGAGTCCCTTCGCGTTCTCGACGACCGAATCCTCGACATAAATGGGCGATTTGGTGCGAAGCGCCAGAGCGATCGCGTCGCTCGGGCGTGCGTCGATGGCGATGGTCTCGCCGGCCCGATCGAGGTAGATCATCGCGTAGAACGTGTTGTCGCGCAGATCGCTCACGACGATTCTCTGGACGTTCGCGCGAATCTCACTCAGGATGTTCTTGAGCAGGTCGTGCGTCATCGGTCGCGGCGTCGGGATGTTCTCGATTTGAAGCGCGATCGCGTTCGCCTCGAACACACCGACCCAGATCGGCAGTACCCGATCGCCCTCCTTGTCCTTCAGAATGACAATCGGCATGTTGGTGATGGGATCGATCATCAAACCCTTGATGGTCATCTCGATTTCCATGGAAGGACCCCTTTTCACACCCGACAACGACCGACACCAAATATAGGGGTGCGGTCCGACGTTGTCAATGTATTTAGTGGTTTTTTTGCCATCGCTCTCACACACAGTCAGAATCGCATATCGGTGGTCGATTCACCAAACAGACTGTTCGGCCCGGCATGAGTAATGGAAACTGAAGTCAGTTTTCCAACCAGGCTACGTTCTCCGAGAAAATTCACGACTCGATTGTCCGCACTTCGTCCCGAGAGGGCGCGAGAATCTTTCTTGCTCTCCCCTTCCACGAGGACTTCTACGGTCCTGCCGACGAGTGCTCCGTTCTTGCGGAGCTGAATCCGTCTCTGATGTTCCTGAAGCACCGAAAGACGCTCGCTCTTGACCTCGTCGGGTACGTCATCGGGTTGTTCTCGAGAGGCGAACGTGTACGGACGCTCGGAGTACTTGAATGAATAGATGCTGTCGAAGGCGACCGTGTCGACGAGCGTGAGCGTCTGGTCGAACTCGTCATCGGTCTCTCCCGGGAATCCCACGATGAGGTCCGTCGACAAAGCCAGATCGGGAACCAGCGCTCGAGAACGGTCGATCTTTTCCAGGAACTCCGCCCGCGTGTAGCCGCGATTCATCCGCTCGAGAACGGGTGTCGATCCGGACTGCACCGGAAGATGCATGTGGGGGCACAGTTTGGGCAGGTCCCTGAATCGGCGCATCAGCGGCTCCCCGAAGTCTTTCGGATGAGGGCTCGTGAAACGAATGCGCCAGAGACCCTCGACCTCGTGAACCGCGTCGATCAACGCCTCGAACGCACGCCCGTCCCCGGGATCGCGGTAGGAGTTGACGTTCTGCCCCAGAAGCTGCACCTCGCGGAACCCGGCATCGGCCAGCGCGCGCGCTTCGCGAACGATGTGGTCGACGGGTCGACACCGCTCGCGACCGCGGGTGAACGGAACGATGCAGAAAGTGCAGAAGTTATCGCAGCCTTCCATGATGGTGACGAAGGCTTTGACTCCCGCCACGCGCTCGATCTGATCGGGAGTGATGTCGAGATTCTCGGGGTGCCTTCCGACCTCGACGACCTTCTCGCTCTTTCCGATAACCGTCGCCAGCACCTCGGGAAGCTGAACCAGGCTCTGGGTGCCGAGAACGAAGTCGACCTCGGGCGCACGCTCGAAGATGGCCGCGCCTTCCTGCTGAGCGACGCAGCCGGTCACTCCCACGACGACGGAACGTCGCTTTTTCATCCGGCTGAGATTCCGCAGGCGATGAAAGACCTTCTCCTGGGCCTTTTCTCGAACGCTGCACGTGTTCAGAATGACGACATCGGCGTCGTTTTCCGTCGGCGTCGGCTCCAGACCGAGACCCCTGAGGCTTCCCGACAGCTTCTCGCTGTCGTGCACGTTCATCTGGCAGCCCCAGGTCTCGACGAAGAACTTGCCGCTCGGCTCAAACACGAACGTTTGCCTTCTTCCGGTTCAACAGCTGTCTCGCGTGCTCCCGGGCGCTCTCGGTTACGACGGCACCCGCCATCATCCGGGCAAGCTCGCCGACTCTACCATCCATGTCGAGTCGCGTGACTTCGGTCTCGGTCCTGCCCTTTCGTTCTATCTTAGCAATCCGGTAATGCGCGGGAGCGAAGCTCGCGATCTGCGGAAGATGCGTGACGCAGATGACCTGATGGGTGGCGGACAGCTCCAGGAGCTTCTCCCCCACCGCATCCGCCACTCGTCCGCCAATGCCGGCGTCCACTTCGTCGAACACGAGCGTTTTGCTCGAGGCGTCTTTGGCCGCGACGGATTTCAGGGCCAGCATGAACCGGGAGAGCTCTCCCCCAGACGCCGTCCGTGCCAACGGTCGTGGCTCCTCACCCGCATTGCCGGAAAAGAGCATCTCCACTCGGTCGAGCCCGGTCTCGCTCCATGAAGTCTCGTCTGTCTGAAGCTCGAGCACGAAGCGCGCTTTGGGCAACGCCAGGCTCGGAAGCTCCTTCATGACGGCACGCTCGAGCTCTTTCGCGGCGTTGCGACGCATGCGGGCCAGCTCTTTCGCCATCTCGCGGTAACGAGCGCGTGCGCGCTCGAGCTTCTCGACAATCTGATCGCGCCGATCGTCGGACGAGTCGATCGCCTCGAGCTCCGCGCGCGCGGAGTCGCGCCGCGAGATGGCCGAGGCCAGATCTCCACCATACTTTCTCTTGATGCGTTCCAGAATGGACAGACGGGCCTCGATCTCATCGAGCCGGCCCGGCGTCACGTCGATCTCCTGAGCATAGTCGCGGGCGTAGAAGGCAAGGTCTTCGAGCTGACTCATGATCGCTGCCCGCTCGGCCGAGTACGGCTTCCATCGTGGGTCGATCTCTCCCAGCGACTCCACGCGGCTCCAGACTCGAGCGAGTCGCGGGATCGCGGCCCCCTCTTCGTCATAGAGATCGGCATAGACTTCGTCAGCGAACGTCTTGAGCTTCTCGGCGTGGGACACGAGCTTCCTTTCCGCGGCGAGCTCCTCGTCTTCGTCACCGCGGAGCAGCGCCCCATCGAGCTCGGAAAGCTCGTGCACGAGCTCGCGTCGCCGCAGCTCACGCTCCTTGGCCGAACGCTCGCTGTCCTCGATCTCTTCCTCGAGCCGCTTTACCTCGCGGGAGCTCTCGCGAACGCTCTCGGCGAGAACCTCCATGCCGCCGAACCGGTCGAGAAGCTCCAGCCCCGCGCCCGGTGTCAGCAGGCTCGAGTTTTCCCCCTGTCCATGAATATCGGCAAGAAACGGGGCGAGGTCGCGGAGGAGCTGCCGGGGCGCCGCCACGCCGTTGACCGCAATCTTTCCGCGGCCAGTGGCCGTGAGCTCCCGACGGACGACGACCTCGTCGTCCACTTCGACCCCGGCGTCGTCGAGCCGGCACCGGAGAGCCTCGGGCACCGACGTCACCTCGAACGAAGCCTCGACGATGGCTCGATCCGAGCCGGTACGAATGATGTCGCTCGTTGCCCGCGAGCCGAGAACGAGCCCGAGGGCGTCGATGAGGATGGACTTTCCCGCGCCGGTTTCACCCGTGAGGAGGTTCAGCCCCGGCTCGAAATCGATCTCCAGGCGTTCGATGACGGCCACGTTCTGGACCCGAATCCACCGGAGCACGGATCACGTATACCACACCGACTTGTTTCACGCGGGTACAAACCGAATTCGTTGACACACCCCAAGTTCTCGTGGTAGCGTGGCCGCGGCTAACATTATCTTGTATAGCAGTTAATTCTTGTCCTGTTCGCAGGACAGCGAGCGCTCGGCACTTGCAGGATATCGGTACGACCTCGATCCAGACCGCCCCGACCCTCGATCCGTTCGCGCTCGTGGCCCACTCGGGGCCGGTCTCGATTGCCGTTCTGGTAATCCTGTTCATTTTCTCTCTCGTCTCGTGGGCGATCATTTTCAGCAAGTGGACGTCGCTTCGCCGCGCGGAATCGCATTCGGACGCTTTTCTGGAGATCTTCCGGCGCAGCAAGAAGTTCTCCGAGGTGCACGCCGTCTGCCACCAGCTCCGGATGAGTCCTCTGGTCGGTCTGTTTCTCTCCGGATACAACGAGCTCAACTATCAGCTCAAGCCCAAAGGCGGCCGAGAACAACGAGAGCCACGGATTCAGAATCTCGAGAGCGTCGCCCGCTCGCTCGTGCGGGCCACGAACGCGGAAGTGATCAAGCTCGAGCGCAGACTCACGTTTCTGGCGACGACGGGAAGCTCGACGCCGTTCATCGGACTGTTCGGGACGGTCTGGGGCATCATGAACGCGTTCCAGCGCATCGGAGCCGTGCAGTCGGCCAACATCAGCGTCGTGGCTCCGGGCGTCAGCGAAGCGCTCATCGCGACGGCCGCCGGGCTCGCCGCGGCCATCCCCGCGGTCATCTTCTACAACTATTACTTGACCTGGGTGAAGCGGCTCTCGATCCAGATGGACGATTTCGCGCTCGAGTATCTGAGCGTCATCGAGCGAAACTTCACCTGAGCCGATGGGCGGAGGCACTTCTGGCAGAGAGGGTACGAGCCGGAGTCCGTCCATCGGGGGCTCGGCAACATCGATCCTCACGGCCCGCCGCGGCGGGCAAGGGACGAACGGGGCCCTCTCCGAGATCAACGTCACGCCGTTCGTCGACGTGATGCTGGTGCTCCTGATCATCTTCATGATCACGGCCCCGATGCTGATGCGCGCCATGGACGTCAGCCTGCCGTCGGCGACGATGCGGCAGCCCGATGCCGCCGAGCGCACCGTGGTCTCGCTCGACGCCCAGGGGCGCACCTTCATCAATGACCGTGCGGTCAACGTCGATCTTCTGGAAGAACAGCTCAAGATGCGGGTGGAGGTCGAAGGCCTTCGTCTCGCCTACCTCAGAGCGGACGAAACGCTACAATACAGGGAAATCATTCGGGTGATGGACATCATGAAACGGGCGGGCATCGACACCGTTGGCCTCGCCTACGTCTACCCGGAAGAGCGTGGCGCACGATGAGACCGAGAACCAGCTCCTCCAACGACGGTTTCAAGAGAATGCTCGGCTGGTCGCTCGTGGCACACCTTTCCGTTCTCGTTCTCGCCGGGGTGGCGGCGAGCTTTCAACCGACGCGGGGAGAGCTTCCCGTTCCCGTCGGTACGTTCATCAACGTGAGCCTGGGCGATTCCGGGCCGAATCCGGGAATGGGCGGCGGGCCGCCAAAGGAAACTCCAGAGCCTCCCGCGCCGAAGACGCCCGAGCCCGAGCCGGAGCCCGAGCCCGAGCCGAAAGTGGTGCGACCGACGGTAGAGCAACGCGAGGAGCTCCCTCTTCCGGATGCGCCCGTGCGACGCTCACCCGATCGCAAACCGGCTCAGGATTCCGGACTTCGCGGCCAGGACGCGGCGAGCGCGGAATCGGCCCAGCTGAGAACCGCGGGTCCTCCGGGCCTCGGCCTCGGTGGCACCGGGGGAGGCTCCGCGTTCGACCAGGACTTCGAGTACGCCTATTACGTTCGCCAGATGCTCGCGAAGATCCACCAGCACTGGCAGCGCACCGCCGTCCGCGGCACGGCCGTCGTCGTCATTCGGTTCACGATCGCGAGGGATGGGAGCGTGCTCGACGCCGAGGTCGAAACGTCGAGCGGGGTGTCGATCCTGGACCGATCCTCCCTGCGTGCCGTCGTGCTTTCCGAGCCGCTCCCTCCCCTGCCCAACTCCTACCCGAGGGATCAGGTCGGCGTCCATCTTCGTTTCACCTATACGGATCAACCATGAGAACACCATGAAACACTTGTTCAAAGCGTTCACCATCGTCTCCGCGATTGCTTTCGCCGCGGCCTATCTCTCGGGATCGGTTCACTCGAGCGCGGGGTTTCAGGAGCAAACGCTCGCCCAGCCTTCGAGCGGGGATTGGTTCCTCAACCTCGAACGGCCGGGGCGATCCGTCGCCATGGCCATTCCCGATTTCGAGATTCTCACGAGCGATGCCACCGAGCCGGGCAAGACGATCACCGAGGTCGTTTGGAACGACATGGACTTCGCTTCCGTCTATCGTCTCGTTCCCAAACGGAACTACTCGATCGCCCAGGCGTCTTCCGATCCGAGGAAACCTGATTTCTACCAATGGGAGTCCATCGGCGCCGACATCCTCGTCCGGGGAGTCGTCGAAGCACGGGAGGGTCGGCTGATCTCCGAAGTGAGAATCTACGCGATCCTCGCTCAGGAGATGGTCTTCGGCAAGAGGTACGAAGGGCCGCTGACCGCGTCGCGCCGGATGGCGCACCGCATCGCCGACGACATCCTGCTTCAAGCCGGGAACTATCGCGGAATCAATCAAACGAAGCTCGCTTTCGCGAGCGATCGTCGCGGTGAGAACAGCAAAGAGATCTACATCATGGACTACGACGGCTTCGGCCAGAAGCCGATCACCGCGAACCGTTCGTTGAACTTGACACCCACGTGGTCACCCGACGGGCAGGCGCTCGCCTACATCTCCTACCGCACGGGCACCCCATCGCTCTTTCGCGCGTTCCTCTACGAGGGGCGGGGCGACACCATCGCGACCGGTGAAGGAATGACGTTCTCCCCCGCCTGGTCTCCCGATGGCAAGCAGATCGCTTTCACCTCGACCCGCGACGGAAACTCCGAGATCTATATCGCGAACGCCGATGGAGGCAACGTTCGGCGCCTCACGCATCACCCGCAGATCGATACGTCGCCGTGCTGGTCGCCGACCGGAACCGAGATCGCCTTCACCTCGGATCGCACCGGCGCACCCCAAATCTATGCGATGGACACCGAGGGATTGAATTTGCGGCGAATCTCTTACCAGGGCAGCTACAACGATGGTCCGAGCTGGTCCCCCTCGCGCGAGTACAGCGAGATCGCCTTCGCATCGCGGATCGAGCGCGGGCCGTTCGACATCGTCGTCTACGACTTTCAGACGAATCAGATCCGGCAGCTCACGACCGGCCGGGGAAGCAACGAGAGCCCGGAGTGGTCTCCCAACGGGCTCCATCTGGTATTCACGACCACGAGAACGGGCAGCAGCCAGGTGTTTACCATGAACCGCGACGGAAGCAATTTGCGGCAGCTCACCCGAGACGGCAACAACACCACGCCGAACTGGGGGCCCATCGCGGGGCAGGACTCATGAGGCTCGAGCGCGCCCGAACGGAGGAACGATGCGAATGAAAATGAGAGCACTCGTGTCGCTCGCGGCCCTCCTGGCGCTTGGTTGGATGGCAGGGTGCGGCGGCAAATCGGACCGGCCTCCGGCAACGACGTCGGGACCACCTCGCTCGACCACGGCTCCGCGGCCGGTGACAACGCCGAGCGACGTCAACCGAATCGACGAAGGGGCCTCCGACGATTCTCTCCTCTCCCTCGACGATCCCGACAACATCCACGGACGAACGCTGGAACAGATCAACGAGAATTCCCCGCTCGAGGATGTCCGGTTCGAGTACGACAGCGCGGTCCTCAGCGACGCGGCGCGGGCGACTCTCGATCGACATGCCGAATGGCTCTCGACGCGTTATCCCAACGTCACCCTGCTCATCGAAGGCCATTGTGACGAACGGGGCACGGTCGAGTACAATCTGGCCCTGGGAGAGCGGCGGGCGAGTGCCGTATTCGGTTACCTCGTCAGCCTCGGCATCAACTCAGGGCGGCTGAAGACGATCAGTTACGGGAAGGAGTTTCCCCTCGACCCCGGGCACGACGAGGCGGCCTGGGGACGCAATCGCCGCGCTCACTTCGAGCTTACGGGAAAATGACGAAGACGTGTTTGATTGCCATCGCCCTCACCGGCGCTGCCTCCGTGGCTTCCGCCCAGAAGAAGGAAGACATCATTCTCTCCGAATTGAGGCAGATCCGGGCGCTGCTCGCGGAGCTTCAGACGTCACAAGCGGCTCTCGAAGCAGCCATGAAAACGCTACAGGCTCAGGCGGATGAGCGGGAAAGCGCCGAGCGAAAGACGATCGCCGACTCTCGGCTAACACTCGAGAGCATCCAGCGGGATCTCTCCGTACTTTCCGAGCGGGTGGACGAGACCAACTCGCGACTCGGAAACCTGGGTCAGGAAATCGCCTCGATTCGGGCGAGCCAACAACCCTTGGTTGTTCCCCCGGTCGACGTGGGTAGCGGGGAAGCGGGTGCCGGCGAGGTGGAAGCGGCCGAAGAATCGCCGCCTCCGGCCGTCGCCGCAGCGGTACCGAGCATCACCGACATCTACAACCAGGCTCGCATCGACTATACGCAGGGGCGCTACCCGCTCGCGATCTCCGGGTTCAAGGAAGTTCTCGAGCTCGACCGCAGTGGCGAGCTGGCCGACAACGCCCATTACTGGACCGGGGAGTGCTATCTCAACCAGAACCAGTTCGAACGAGCGATCGAGGCGTTCGATACCATCATCCGGAAATACCCCGATTCGAACAAACTGCCGGACGCTTATCTGAAGAAGGCCATGACGCTGGAGCAGATGAACCGGATGTCGGAGGCGCTGACCAACTACGAGCTCGTCATCAGTCAGTTCCCGCGCTCGCCCCAGGAGCGGGTAGCGCGAAGAAGGCTGGAGGCACTCATGAGGACGACAATCCCCAGGCCTCAGTAGGTCGTGTTGAAGCCGTGAAAATCGATTGATACTCAGTACCCGGGAGGATTCATGCGAGGGGTCAATAAAGTTATTCTGGTCGGGAACCTGGGAAGGGATCCGGAGGTTCGCTATACCCGCGACGGAACCCCGGTCGCCAACTTGAACGTCGCCACGACGGAATCCTGGAACGACCAGCAGGGTCAGCGCCAGGATCGAACCGAATGGCACCGGGTCGTCGCCTGGGGAAAGCTTGCGGAGATCGCCAAGGAATATCTCACCAAGGGCCAGCAGGTCTATCTGGAGGGCCGGCTGCAGACGCGCTCCTGGGAGGACAAGGACGGCAACAAGCGCTATACGACCGAGATCCGCGTCGATCAGATGGTGATGCTCGGCGGCCGCGGCGGCGGCGACCGTCCGCCCCGAGACTCGGGGCCGCCTCCCGACGTATCGGAGTTCAAGAGCGAGCCATTCGAAGCGACCGATAGCGACGTCCCGTTCTGAGCGAGCAATATTCCGGTAACGGGCTTTCCGAATCGGCTTCCGTTTTCTACAATAGAAGGGTCCCAGAAAAACGGAATCGAAGCCTCGAGGAGGCCCATGCGCGCAACACATACCTCCTATCTCGAAGCCCGTCCCCCGACTCGCGAGCCACGCCGTGTGTGGTTGTGGCTGACCTTTCTGATTCCACTGACCATCATCGCCTCTCTGGCTCTTGTCGTGGCCCTCGGGCTGTTTTTCAACATGACGGGCGAAGTGCTCGCACCCACGGCGGAGGAGGAGGCTCTCGTCCTCGACATCGATCACCTCTCGGACTGGATGGTCGACTACGTTCCCGACTTCGCGCGGGAAACGCTGACCAAGACGCGCTACCTCGACAGATCCTACGAGCTCGACTACACCTACGACGTACCCGACGACGAGAACGCCCCCTATCTCTCTTACACGCTGACTTTCGAGCCGAGTCAAACCGATGCCGGCCGGACCTACGTCTCCTACTGGAGCGGCACACGCGTCGCCTTCTTCGCATTCGGGACGTCCGACGTCACCATCGACGAGAGAAACGACCTCTTCCGCTGGGGCGACGAGTCTCGATTCGGTCTTTTGACCACCGAGGGGCAGCCTTTCGGAAACGTCTTCGTGGCACGCGAAGGAAACCGGGTCGTCTACTTCCTGATCTCGGGCCTGTATTTCGACGACGCCGAGCAAATCACGGCGCTCCTGGACCCCTACTTGAAGCGGCTCAGGGGCTACTCCGATACGTAGCAGGGCGCCTTATCTTGGCCGAACTTCCATTCGCGCATCGGGCTGCAGCATGCTCACACGGTTACCTTCGGTGTCGAGAAAAGAAACGTAGAGACCGACACCCGGGATCGCCATTGGCTCACCGAGCACTTCGCCGCCGGCCTCGGTCACCTTCTCGATCGATTTCTGTACGTCGTCGACCGCGATTACCACCGACGGGTGCTGAGCCGGCCAGTCCGGTCTTCTCGGGTAAAAGCCGCCGTTGATGGCGCCCGGCTTCCTGGGGCCGTTCTCGTCGGACTCGGTCGTCGTGACGAGAACGTATTCCCCCATCTCGGGACCGAGCATCTCGGTCTTCCAGCCGAACGCCTTGCCGTAGAAATTCGCCATGCGGTCTCTGTCGTCCGCCGGCATTTCGAAATGGACCACCGAGCTCATCTTGCTCATATCGTTCTGCTCCTTGCCATCCGCCCCCCCAAAAATCGGGGGAATTCTGTCTCTCAACACTTGGACGGTTCCCGAGGGAGAGAATCATCGGTCCAGAAGCCGATGCCTCGATTTCCTCGGAGACGGGGAAGGCAGAGAGTACGACTTCAACGCGCCCGGTCAGGGACGCAACTTTCCGCGTAGCCGCGACCAGAGCTTGCCGCCTGTCGAAGTCTCTCCGCGGAGGGCACGGAGTCGCTCGTGGGCGCGCTGGTTGTCGGGATCCAGACTGACGGCGTTCTCGTACATCTTGCGCGCCCGGGTCGTCAGTCCCGACGACTCGTAGAGCTCGCCGAGATCGACGTAGGTCAGCGGGTCGAGCTTGTTCAGCCGGAGCGCCAGCTGGAAGTGCTCTTCCGCTTGTTTTTTCCATTTCGGGTTTCTCGCGAGGGCACGAGCGAGCAGGCGATGATAGTCGGCCCGGGAGTCGTCGAGACGGACCGCGTTCTTCAGCTCCTCGATCGCCTCGTGGAAGCGCTGCTGGTGGAAGAACCGCTCCCCGTTCGCGTAATGCAGAATCGCCGCCTCGAGAGGGTCGTAGGTAGCCTTGGCGATATTCCTTTCTTCGTTCTTTCGAGACGGTCCCCGCCCGATTCCCGCTCTTTGCTGTAGCGAGAAGTCGTATCGCCTGCGCTCGCCGTCATTGGACAGTACTTCGTAGGCTTCCTTCACCCGCAGATAAAGGTCGTCCAGCGCCCCCTCGGGGTCGTCGAGATTCAGACTCGTGCGGTGATCCGGGTGAAGCTTCTTCGCCAGAGTGAAGTATTTCGCTTTGATCTCGTCCTTGCTCGCTTGCGCCGATACCTCCAGGAGCTCGTAGTGGGTTGCTTCTTTCGAGTGCTGGTGTTTGGCTATCATCTCGTCACGGAAACGAACGAGCTCCGGCGGGAGGCTCGGCTCCGGTGGAGGCGCCGGCGCCGGCGGTTCGCGGTCTTCAGCAGGCCGAACGTTCCAATCGATCTCGAGAAGACCGGCGACGAATAGCGCATAAATGCATCTCAGGGTTTGGTCCTCACCGAGCGGGGACAGATTCGCGATCTCCGCGACGGAGCTCTCCCCGTCCACCCGGGACAACACGAAGCCCTCCTCGGGCGTGAGCTCGAGAGCAGGGTCCACTCCCCTGGCCGCATCGGTCTGGGGGACCACCGAATCCAGATCCCCGAGAAGCTCACGCACCCGGTTCGCGTCGCTGACCCGCCGCACTCCCTCAAGAAGGAGCTTCCGCGTGGACAGGTCTCCTCGCTCCAGATCGGAATCGAGGGGCGCGAGCTCTGGCTCCACGCGGTACGTTCCCGAAGGCCACTCCAGAAGGGAGTGCACGATCGAGGTCACTTGTTGCCGCACGCGGCGATCGAGATCGTCCGCGGTCAGGTAGCCCATCTTTACCAGCGTGGCTCCGAGGCGAATATTGGAGCTCGCGCGGAGCCGGCACGCATAATCGAGCTCGGCACGCGTCAGCTTGCCGGCGCGGACGAGCCGTTCTCCCAGCCGCTCCTCGGCTACATCGGAGCTCGCGAAGACTACATTGCCGTTCCTGAAGTAAACCCGCTTCGTGGTCGTGCCGTTGGAAAACGCGAGCCCGCCTGATTCGCCCCGGGAGCCGGCATTCAGCAGTACTTCGGTGAGCGGACTCGCGACTGCCGTTCTCATGGTTGGGGAGGTGGATCCTGCCGTATTGGTGCCCCGTGCGTCAAGCCACGTTTTGGCGCTGCTATTTGCTTGTGAGCGCGATGACTCCGTCCCAGCCAGGTGGAGGCTGCCGCTGGAATTTGAGGATGTAGGAGGTCAGGAAATCCTTTCCATGGTCCCACGGTGGAACTTCGTGCAGCAGCGTGAACGACTCGTCCCACCGCCCCTCGACGAATGCATCGAGCGCCTTCTCGTATTGCCGCACGCTCGCTTCGTTCAGCACATTCGGTTCTTCACCTTTCGGCAGAAGCTCGCTCACCATGACGGGACGGTCCATCCCGTAGGGCGTGACGCGAACCAGACGGCGGAAACGCACGTCCCCCTCGGAGACCCGCTCGACCGTACGTTCGTCCACGAGTATCGGCACGCGAAGCGTCTTCGTGAACCCCTCGAGGCGTGACGCCAGGTTCACGACGGGGCCGAAGACGTCGATCTTGAATTGACCCGCGGTGCCCAGCCGCCCGGCCACGGCGTCACCGGTCGCGATCCCGATCCCGCAGCGGAATCCCGATAGGGGATCCCCTTTCCGCTCCGCCGCGTTGGCAAACCGTTGCCGGATCTCGACCGCGGCGCGGCAGGCCTCGAGGGCGTCGGTCTCGTCGTCGAGCGGCCAGCCCCAAAACGCGAGCGCGGCGTCGCCCTGGAAATCTCCGATGACGCCCCGGTGCGAATGGATGCACTTCGTCATCACATCGAGCGCGCGGCTCACACGGTGCAGGAGCCCCATGAGATCGTCCCGCGACCGCTCGGCCTCGCGGCTGAAGCCGCGGAGATCGCAAAAGAGCACCGTCACCTCGGTCTGCCGAGGTTCGAGGGCCTTCTCCCCTTCGGGGCTTGCGAGAATGGGAAGCGTCACCGGTGAGAAGAACCGGCCGAGAGCGGTCTGCTGCCGCTCCAGGGACTGGAAATCGCGCATCGCCCCGAGAAGATCGGCGACCAGCTCGGTGAACTTGACGTCGGGACGCAGATCGAATCCCGTGTCCCCGGCGGTTCCCACGACGTAAATGCCCCAACCTTCGCAGGCAGCCCCGGGCACCGGCGTACAATACGCCCAGTCGATCGCATCGGTCATCGTGTAAGCGGAGCTCTTGTCGGCGTTCCCTCCCCAGAGGCTCCTCACACTCTGCCGCCGATCCCTGATCGCCTCCAGGATGAGCCGGCGGCTGGGTTTGAGCTCCGGACCCGCCTTGCGCGTGTCCCAGTGGAAGATCTCGATGGCTTCGGTATCGGGTACGACCCGGACGATACCGACGGCCTGCGCCGCCGCGATCCCTTCGAGCAGGAGCAGTACGAGCCGAGAGAACAGATCCTCGTCGCTCGATGCTCGCCTCAAGACCTCGGGAATCGACGCAAGGACCGCGATCCGTTCGTCCGCGTCGCGGTAACGCGTGCTCTTGATCTCCGCCATGGTAAAGCCCACGGTCTCGAGCGGAGTCGGGTCCTCGTGCCCCACATCGACCCGGTCTTCGATCAGCGAAAACGTCGTCGTCCCGATGACGAAATGCTCACCGAGGCCCATCGAGAAACGCTCCCGCGCCGTGCCCTTGAAGAAGATAGGATTCTTGCTGCCGCTCATGCGCGAAACCTCGAGCTCACCTTCAGCCCAGCGGAGATCGGCGTGGTTTCGGGAAAGGCTCGCTTCCCAGGCGATGGTGAACGGATCGATCGATTCTCCGCCCGTCGGTTGTCTACCCAACCGGATCAGCCGATCGACTCGGAGATGGAAGGAGGCCTCCTCGTTGGCCGGGCTGCGGGCGACGAGCTTCGGCATCGCGCTAGAACCGTGTGCGCGTCAGGCGGAAGAGAAGCGCCCAGAGCGTCATCACCAGCAGAAGCCCGAATCCCGCCGCGATCCTACCCAGAGTCGTGAACTCGGACACCAGCTCCGTCAGCGGCGACAGAGCGGCTGTCCTGTCGTGCTGCACAATGGCGGCCCAGTCCGCGTTACTGCCCAACCGCAGACTGGCGGCGAAAAAGCCCCGGCCGGGCCGAAGAGGATCCCGATAGTCCTCCACGCGCCCGGCATCCATGAGCCGTCGCACGACGGGTGTCTCGAAATAGGCTTGTCGAGCCAAGGGAAGTCTCGGCGAGTCCTCGTCGGGACAAGGATGTCGGACGAGCTGGCCGCGATTGAGCAGAACGGCGAAACGCGTGGGGCAGCCCGTCTCGTTCGGAGGGCCCTCGGCATCCGCCAGCCATTGGTTGAAGGTATCGAGGTGCAAGGTGGCGGCCAGTACCCCGATCGTCCCGCCTTCCGAAAGCACCGGGCTCGATACGCTGACGAGAATTGGATTCCCCGCCGCCGTGCTCTCGAAGGCGAGCGTGATGCCCGTCGTCCTTCTCGGCCTCGCGATCGGATCGGCGCGCTCCGGGTCGACGTCCTCGACCCCGGTAAACCATTCGCGATAGGCGTAGCGCGCGCCCACGACGCGCTCATCGAACGGCGCCCGGGCGACGACCACGGCGTTTTCGTCGGCAAGCACCCAGTTGTGAAAGTAGCGTTCGCGATAATCGTCGTACAGCCCCTCGATGTAGCGCTGCAAGGCGACTTCGCTCGCCCGTTCGCTCAGGAGCTTTCGGAGCTCCGGCTGCTCGGATTCTCTCTCCACCCTTCGTTGCACCGCGGACAAATTCTGATCGACGACCGCGCCAATGAGCTCGACGTAGCCCGAGGCGCTCGCGAGCGTTTGCGCGGTCAGCGCTTCGGTCGCGCGGGAGGCGGCCTGATAGCGCGCCCACACGCCGACACCCGCGAGGGCGACGAGGAGCGCGAGGGGCCCCAGGACACCGAGGACGACCAGGGGTTTGCGAGTCTTTTGCCGTTCCCGTGAATCGAGAGCCTCCAGCACCTGAGGAACGTTCTGAAAACGCTCCTCGGGATCCTTCTTCAGGCAGCGATCGACGATCTCGACGAGAGTCCGATCCGCTCCTTCGATGTGATGATGGCTCGACGGGGCCGGCGATTCCGCGATGAGCCTCCGGTATCTCTCGATACGTTCGCGGGTGGAGCGGCTGCTCGCCAGCTCGTCACTCGCCGTTTCCGTCGAGTAAGGTGGCTTGCCCGTCAGCATGGTAAAGACCAGAGCACCCAGGGAATAGATGTCGGAGCGCACGTCGGGCCGGGCGCCATGTTCGGTCTGTTCCGGCGCCATATAAAAGAGCGTCCCCAAGGCCGGACCGGTCTCACTGCTGAGCCGGGCCTGGCCGAAGTCGGCGAGACGTATCTGGTTGCGGTCGTCGAGCAGCACGTTCGCGGGTTTCAGATCGCAGTGAAGGATGGCCTTTCCATGCAGGTAAACGAGCGCTTCGGCGACCTCGCGGAAGACGTCGACGGCTTCTCGAATCGAAAGCGCGCTTCCCGCTAGCCGTTCGGCGAGCGAGCCTCCGGGAAGGTACTCCATGACGTAGTACGGCGGGTCGGCGTCCCAGCCGACCTGCAGCAGATGCACGACGCGCCGTTCGCTCAGCACTTCGACGAGCTTTTCCACTTCTCTCTTGAGCAGCGGCCAATCGAGACCCTTGTAGCGGGAGAAGAACTTGATGGCGACCTTTCGGCCGGTGTTCTCGTGCGTGGCGAGCCAGACCTCGCCGTAAGAGCCCGAGCCAAGGCGCCTTTCGACCGCGTAGCCTGGCGCTTCGGGATTCAGAGGGGCTTCGCTGCGATCCTTCGAATCGGCGCGCTGAGCGTCGTCCTGAACGACCGTCTCGTCGATGGGTTCGCTCGAAGAGTCTTTCATCTTTCTTGCTCAATGCCGTGGCGGGACCCGTCGTCTACCGGCCACCACAGCTTCTTCATATTGTCTCGCAAGATCGCGCGAAACTTTGCAACGAAACCCATGGCGCGGTTTCGATCCAACTCCCCTAGGGACAGCGCCACTCATTCTCTGAGCGCGCGGACCGGATCGGTCGTGGCCGCGCGAAGTGCGGGCACCGCGCACGCGACGAAAGCGCACAACGCAAGAAGCACGCTCGACGCCATCAACGCAAGGGGGTCGAACGGTCCGACCCCGAACAGGAGGCCGGCGAGGAGTCGCTTCAGCGGGAAAAGCCCGAGCCCTCCGATCACGAGCCCGATTGCGAGAAGCGCGGCGCCGTCTTTCCAGACGAGCATCGCAACGTCCCACGCTCTCGCTCCGAACGCCATGCGAACACCGAGCTCTTGCGAGCGCTGTGAAACGGAGTAGGCGAGAACGCCGTAGACGCCGATGGCGGCGAGAAAGACGGCCGCTCCCGCGAACAGACCGAGCACGAACGTGTTGTGCCGGCGCCCCGCCAGACGCTCATCGAGGATCGACGCGACCGTTTCGACGCCCGCCACCGGGATCCGATCGTCGCGCTGCCAGATAGCCTCCCTCATGGCGGGAAAGAGCGACTCGGGCGAAAGCGGCGAGCGAAACAGAACCGTCATGAAACGGGTGGGATTTTGGCGAAGAGGGAGAAACGTCTTCGGACGAATGCCGCGATCGGGTCCCAGCTGCCGGACGTCACCGACCACGCCGACGACGGTCATCCACTCGGTTTCGGTGTCGGGATTCGTGCCGTAGGCCATGCGTCGGCCGACAGGGCTCACCCCGGGCCAATACTTCTCCGCCATCGTTCGATTGACGATGACGACCCGAGCGCCGTCCTCGTCGTCGCCGCTATCGAAGTCTCGGCCCTGGAGAAGCGGGATGCCGGCGGTCGAAAAGTAACCCGGGCTCACGGAGGCGATGAACGCGGCCTCGATGTCGTTCTTGTCCACCGCTCGACCCTCGATCGTGAACGGTGACGCGCCCGACAAGGTGCCTCCGAGAAACCCGCTCGCGGCGGCAACGCGCTCGACGCCCGGCAATGCCGCGAGGTCGTCGATCACGGTCTCATAGAAACGGCCGAT
>DASPGQ010000395.1 GCA_035620555.1 Vicinamibacteria bacterium | reverse complement strand
AGATCGCCGAGAGCGGCGGGTTGTCCGTGGTAATGGACCGCTGTATCAAGGTCGAGCACGCCCGCTACATCGGGCGCATGCACTGGCTGGGCTTCAATACCAACCGCATCACCTCGATCCGCGGAGGATTGCAGTAGAGTCCATCGAGCCCTCTCTAGTGTTCAATGCCGTGTCGGGACCCGTAATTGATCGTGCCGCCACGGCTCGGTCTTTGCGGCGCTTCGCGCCGATCTCGCGGCAGACGTTTTGGCCACCGCTCGCGCAGGGTGGGCTGAGTTTTTCATCACCCTGCCAGCTCGATTCATCGCAAGCCTTGCGACCGAGCCGCGGCCTTTGCTAAAATTCATTAGTTTTTCCTTTCAAAGAAGGAGTGAGACGCGGGAGGGCTATCTCCAGACATAGCCCCTTCAATCAGGAGGACGGGTAGAACCAACCATGCCCAAAAAAGTAACCAAGAAGCCTGAATCCAATGTATCCCCCAAGCCGACACGACGTACGAGAGCCAAGCGGGGCGTCATCGCCAGGGGCGCAATTGCCGCGCACTTGACCGACGATCAAATCCGTCAGCGGGCGTACAAGATCTTCCGTGAGGGCCGCAATCCGAGCGATCCGACGGCCGATTGGTTCCAGGCGGAGCACGAGCTCCGGGCCGAGCTAGGGACCCGATAATCGGGAGGGGCCGCCCTCGCACCTAAGCGGGGGTGGCCTTCTCCAAACTCTCCCGAAAGCTTTTCTTTACAAACCCTTTCTGTGTCCATATCCTCTTACGCCGTGACGGAAGAAGCGGTCAACTTTCTGAAGCAGTTCGTAGCCCGACCCCACGAGATAGGCGCCATCGTCCCCAGCTCCGAGACCCTGGCACGGGAGATGGTCGAAAGAGTCGACTGGGCTCGGGTCGAGGTCGTCGTCGAATATGGCCCGGGGCTGGGGGCGGTCACGTCCGAGATACTTCGCAAGGCCGACGGCAGGGATTTCTTCGTTATCGAAGTCAACGAGCCGTACACTCATGCGCTCCGACGGCGGTTCCCTTTGCTTCCGGTCTATCTCGGCTCGGCCGCTGGCATCGTCGAGATCGCGGCGGCCCACGGCGTCACCCAGGTGGACTGCGTCATCAGCAGCCTCCCCTGGGCCAATTTTCCCGAAGTCGTACAAAACCAGATCCTCGACGCCATGTTCGACGTCATGACTCCCCACGGGCAGTTCGCCACCTTTGCCTACATGCACGGGCTGCCGCTTCCTTCCGGGCGCAGATTCCGCACGAAGCTGGAGCAGCGGTTTCGCCGCGTTGCGAGAAGCGGTGTCATCTGGCGGAATGCGCCGCCCGCCATCGTTTACCACTGCGAGCGATAGCCCCTCTCCAAGGCGCTAGCGTCACGGACGAGGGGGAGTGCCGCTCCCTCCAGCTTTCAGCTTCTCGAGCAGATCCCGCATCGATGGTTGCTCGGGGTCGAGAGAAAGAGATCGCTCCAGAATCTCGAGCGCCCTGGCACGGTTTCCTAGCTCGTCGTGCGCCATGGCCAGCATGTTCAAAAGGCGAGCTTCGGGCCGCTTCAGGGTGATGGCTTTCTCGAGAAGCTCCGACGATTCGGTGTACTGCTTCCGACGGAAATGGGCCTCGCCCAGAATCGCCAGGACTTCGAACCGGTCGGGTACGTTGCCAACCAATGGCTCGAGCACGGCGAAAACGCCGTCAATCTCGTCGAGATCCAGAAGCAAATCCGCTAGAAGCTCACGAGCCGGGCCGAGCCGAGGGTTTTCGCGGATGGCGAGCTCGAGCTGGATCCGCGCGCTTTCCTGGTCGGAAAGCCTCGCGTATTGCTCACCGAGAATCGTCGCAACCACCCCGGGAACCTCTGGCTTGGGGGGCGCGATCGAGCCGCGAACGCCGGGACGCGTGATTGAAGTGCGAGGGGAAACGATGAACGGTACCTGTTTGCGGCTGAGCTCCACCAGGTCGGCATCGACGAGTGTTGCTACGAGATCGAACCGACCCCCGTCGATTCCAGCGAGGGAGAGCGTCTGAACCATGGGCCCCGTCGCCCAGGCCGCGACGCTCACCGTCTTTTCGACCCAGGTCTTTCCAGCTGGCTCTCCTCCTTCGACCACGAATTGAACGCGGGAGCCCGGAGGAGCGTTCCGCGGCTCGATCAAAAAGACGAGATCGTCTCCGATGGAGTACACGCCCCGTGGATTGGGAAAGATCTCGACTTGGCCGAAACGGAACGGACGGTAGAGGGGCTCGTTCCGGATCTCGGAGCCGTATGCGAGAACCAGCTCGGAGAGCTCGGGGCGCTCATCCTGCCACTCGGGAACGTTCAGATTCGATTCGAAGAGAGTGTAGCTCTTGAAGCAATCAGTCTCCTGCCGGCTCGGACAGGCTCGGTTGCGCAGGATGAGTCTGGCGCGGTACGAGCCCGGTATCAAAGGCGTCATGCCCGAATGGGCGGATGGAAGCTTCAGACTCGTGTTCTGCTCCTGGTCGATGGTTACGAAAGACTCCGTCCGCTGATCAACGACGAGACGGTTTTCGTCGTCCAGAGGTACGATCTCTAGCGAGGCGACGAACACCGCGCTGTAGATGCCCTGGTCTTGGTCGTGGACGAAGCCCACGCTCTCGGCGTCGAGCTCGACGACCCAGTGCAGGTAGTGGGCACGTCCGGGCCCCGGCAGGATGTGGGCGAGGCCGAAGCTCGGAACGTAGGCGAAGAGATAGTCACTCTCGACGTTGCCGCGCTCGAAGTCGAGTCTTTCGGCGTAGCTCGTGTCGAGCTGGAAAAAGGGAACGTTGGCGATGTCGTCCAGGAGCTCGAGCGTTCCGAAGGCGGGATTCTGGAACTGCGCTTTATCGCCCTCGTCGGTGCGAAAGGAGAGAGAGGCTTGGGCCAGCTCGGCGTCGATGGTCAGGAGTTTGTTGTAGGCTTGTTCGACGTCGTCTCGAAAGTCGCTCACGGGCG
>DASPGQ010000394.1 GCA_035620555.1 Vicinamibacteria bacterium | reverse complement strand
CGCCTGGATTCGCGACAACATATCCGCGGAACAGGTCCGGGAATGGTTCGCTGGCATCGTACATGGACAAGTACTTCGCTACGTCGTTCCCAATCTCTGGGCTCTGAACTTCCTCCTCGAGGCCTCGCTTGGAGGGGGTGGTACGGTGAGCCTCCATACCGACGCCCAGGGCAAGACCTACGGTCAGGCGCTCCTTCGCTGCCGGGTGCGCGTTCCCGCTTCTCTTCTGGAGACGATTGCACCGGAAGATCGGGCTACGTCGAAGGAGCTCTCGTCGTGAAGGATTTTCCCGTGGATCGAATCGTCGCCCGGGCATCGACCCTGCGCGTCGAATCGCTGACGCTTGGAGTCAAGCGCATCGTGCTGGCGAGGCCTTCGGTGCGAAATGCTTTCGACGAGACGATGATGGGCGAGCTCCGCGACGTGCTCGATCACCTCGCGTCGATCCCCGAACCGGAACAGATGCGGCTTCTCATCCTCGCGGGGGAAGGGGACGTCTTCTGCGCGGGAGCGGATCTCAATTACATGAAGCGCCTCGCGGGGAAGTCGGAGGCCGAGAGTCTGGAAGACGCCCGGGGTCTCGCCACCCTTTTCTACAAACTGGCCGATTTTCCCGCGCCGGTCGTTGCCGTCGTGCAGCGAGCCGCCATGGGGGGCGGGCTCGGCCTCACCGCCTGCGCCGACTACGTGTTGAGCGAAACGGACGCGATCTTCGCGACATCCGAAGTCTTGCTCGGCATCGTCCCGGGCGTCATCAGTCCGTATCTCGTGAGAAAGCTCGGACTCGGCCACGCCGCGCCGATGATGTTGAGCGGAGCGAGGATGAGCGCCTCCCAGGCCCAGGAGTTGGGTCTCGTCCAGCGGGTGGTCTCCAAGGATCGTCTCGACGCCTCGCTCCAAGAAGTCGTGCTCGATTTCCTTGCCGCGGGCCCCGAGGCCGCCCGTCGGACCAAGGAGCTTCTGAAGCAAGCGGCACCATTGCCCGGTCCCGAGCTCATCGAGTTTACCGCCGGTCAGATTGCCGCGGCTCGCTGCTCGGCGGAAGGCAGGAAGGGACTCGAAGCGTTCTTTTCCAAAGCGCCGCCCGCCTGGGCGGCCCGGGTCCAAGCGCTGAGGCGCTCGCCCAAGCCGTGAGAAAGCTTGTCATCGCCAACCGGGGCGAGATCGCACGCCGCATCTTGCGGACGGCGCGCGAGCGCGGGTACGAGGTCGCCGTCATCTCGACCGCGACCGATCGCGACGCCCTGGTGCGGGCCGAGGCCGACGAGGTGCTGGAGGTCCCGGGCTTCCTCGATGCCGCGGCCATCGCCCGAGCGGCGAAGACCTGGGGTGCCCATCTCCTGCATCCCGGCTACGGGTTCCTCTCGGAGAATCCCGCTTTCGCCGAACGTGTCGAAGCGGAAGGCATCGTTTTTGTTGGACCCCGGCCGGAGACCATGCGGCTTTTGGGGAACAAAGTCTCTGCCAAAACACTCGCGCATGAGGTCGACGTTCCCACGCTCGCCACGGTTGGGCCGGACGCTCTCTCGAGGCTTCAGGCCGAAGGGATCGAGCCGCCTTACCTCGTGAAGGCCGCTGGCGGCGGGGGAGGGCGGGGTATGCGCGTGGTGAGGAATCGCAACGAGCTCGCGTTCGCCATCGCGCGGGCGTCCGAAGAGGCCAGGGCGGGTTTCTCGGATGCGACCGTATTCGTCGAGCAGCTTCTCGAGAACCCACGACATGTCGAGATCCAGGTCTTCGGCGACGGGAATGGCGGTGCGGTCTTTCTCGGCGAGCGTGAATGCTCGCTTCAGCGCCGCTATCAAAAAGTGATCGAAGAAGCGCCGAGCGCCGTCGTCGACCGGGAGCTCAGATGTCAAATGGGTTTGGCGGCCTTGCGGCTGGTCGAAAGCGCGCGCTACCGCGGCGCCGGTACGGTGGAGTTTCTCCTGGACGAAGCGGGCAGTTTTTACTTTCTCGAGGTCAACACCCGCTTGCAGGTCGAGCATCCCGTCACCGAAGCCGTCTTCGGCATCGACCTCGTCGGATGTCAGCTCGAGCTCGCGGAAGGAAGGTGGCCGGTCGAGCTTCCCGCCGCGTCGTCCCGAGACGTTCGCGAACCGAACCGATGGGCCATCGAAGCCAGAGTGCTCGCGGAGGATCCGCGGGCGAGGTTCGTGCCGACTCCCGGTCCGCTCCGCCGCTACCGGGAGCCTTCGGGCCGCGGATTACGGGTCGATTCCGGTGTTGCCGAGGGGGGCCGAGTGCATCCGGAGTTCGATTCGTTGATCGCAAAGGTCGTCGCCGCGGCGAGCACGAGAGAGAGGGCCATCGAGCGGTTGGAGGGAGCCCTCGAAGAAATGATCGTCCACGGACCGACGACGAACCTCCCTTTCCTGCAGAATGTTCTTCGCCATCCGGAGTTTCGAGCGGGACGATTCGGCACTCGGTTCCTCGAAGACCACCTCGATGAGCTGAATGGACCGCTTCTGCCCCCCGAGGTCTTCCGAAGCATCCAAGCCAGAGGCTTTCGAGAAAGGCTGTCGCGTGCGCTGCGCGGCGAAAGCCCGGCCGCGGAAGGTCCCTTCGCGGAGCGGTTCCGCCGCCTGGGGGACGTCGTCGACCTGCGAGTCGATCCCTTAACCGGGAGAGTCGAGCCACTCGGTGCCACGGCGACGCGGCTCGATTTCGGCGACATG
>DASPGQ010000393.1 GCA_035620555.1 Vicinamibacteria bacterium | reverse complement strand
GCCTTGCGCGACGCCGTCTTTCAGAAGCGCATGAACCCCCAGAAGTATGATGCCTTCGACGAGAAGCTGCGAAAGTATGCGGAAGAGATCCTCCTCAACCTGAACCGCCGCTTCGGCTATTCGAAGGAGAGCGCGCTCGACACGGTGCTCTTCGCTCTGAGGAAGAGAATCATCGACTTCGCCGAGATCATCAGCTAGGCGGAAGGGATTCTTCGCCACAAACTCCGGTCCGTCAGGATCTTCACAACGTGAGCGCGCCTCGGGCTAATCGTGCTTCGAACTTTTGTCGCCGTCGCACCGTAGCCAGGGAGAGGTCGAGCTATGATCCATTCGCTCTGGAGTCACGTTCGGTACGCTTGCCGGAGTCTCGCTACCCGGCCTGCTTTCACGGCGGTAGCCCTCGTCTCGCTGGCGCTGGGAATCGGGGCAAACACGGCTATCTTCAGCCTCGTCAACGCGATACTGCTTAGAGAGATCCCGCTCGATAACCCCGAGGAGCTCGTCGAGGTCTATTACTCGACGCCGGATTTCGAGTACGGGGTGTTGTCCTATCCCGATTACGATGAGTTCGTGGAGAGCACCAGCCACGTCTTTTCGCAGGTCTCCGCCATGAAACTCGCCTTGGCGCGGGTCGAGCGGGGCGAACGGATCGAGGTACTTCCCGCCGAAGTCGTCACGGGCAACTACTTCGAGATGCTTGGCGTCGAAGCTGCCGTCGGGCGGACGATCTCGCCCCAGGACGACGTGGCGCCGGACGCACATCCCGTCGTCGTGCTCGGCTACGGCTATTGGCAGAGCGCCTGGGGCGGCGATCCCGAGGTCTTGGGCCAGACACTTCGCATGGGAAGCCGGCCTTATACGATCATCGGTGTCGCTCCCGAGGCGTACCCGGGTCACCTGCGCGGCCTGGTTCCGTCGGTGTTCGTGCCCCGGATGATGGTCAACGACATCCAGGGCGGGCAAGGTGACGAGCTCCGGAATCGGGGGAACCACTCTTTGTTCGTGCGGGCGCGGCGACTATCGAGCGTGACCCTCGTCGAGGCCCGGGCCGCCGCGGACTCCGCCGCCGCCCGCATCGGGGAAACCGCGCCGGAAGACTGGGACCCCCAGGGGGCGTTCGTGATCGTTCCGAGTGAGGAAGTCGTTCTCTTCCCTCCGGTCGACCGCTTCATTCATGCCGCCGCATGGCTCCTGATGGTCGTGGTGGGGCTCGTGCTGCTCATCGCTTGTATCAATCTGGCGAGCTTCCTCCTGGCCCGCGCCCTCGATCGACGCAAGGAGATCGCGTTGCGGCTCGCCCTGGGCGCGGGACGGCGGGACCTCGTGGGGCAGCTTTTGACGGAGACCACGCTACTTTCCCTGCTCGGTGGCGTCCTGGGAGTGGCCGTTGGCGCCATGCTTCTCAAGCTGCTCCTGAGCGCGGATTTGCCACTCCCTCTTCCAATCACGATCGATCCACGGCTCGACGCGACCGTGCTCGGGTTCACACTTCTGGTATCCATTGCCGCCGGCCTGTTGCTCGGACTCGTTCCCGCGGTGCAGGCGACTCGTCCCGACGTCGCGGCCGTAATCAAAGACGAGACCGCAGGGGTGGGCAGAAGCGGTAAGTTTGGCATGAGAAACGTGCTCGTGGTGGCACAGGTGGCGACTTCGCTCGTTCTGCTCGTCGGCGCCGGGCTGTTCCTCAGAAGTCTGCAGCGTATCCAAACGACCGATCCCGGCTTTGGCCGCGACCCGGCCGCCGTGGTGTCGATAGGGCTCTCGTCCCGCTACGAATCGGACGAGGAAGGGCTTCTCTTCTTCGAGCGGCTGGAGCGTGAGTTCCGCTCGCTTCCGGGTGTCTCGGCCGTGGGCGCCACCAGCAATCTGCACCTGAACCAGCTCAGCATCCAGAACATCAACGTCAACGTGGACGGAGTCGAGCCGCCACCGGGCCGCGACGCGCACATCCTCGATCGGGCCACGGTTACTCCTGGATTCTTCGAGGCTTCCGGAGTGCGCATCCTGCGCGGGCGAAACTTCGACGAGCGCGACCGCGGTGACGCGCGGCGGGTTGCGGTCATCAACGAGGCGATGGTTGAGAAGTTTTGGCCGGATAGGGATCCCATCGGGGCTGTCGTTCACCGAACGGAAGGTGAGGGAGATTTGGAGGTCATCGGCATCGCCAGCAATGCCAAGATTCGCTCGATCGGGGAGGCGCCCCGAGCTTTCGTCTACCTCCCTTTGAGTCAGTCCTACACCTCGTTCCTCACGCTCATCGCCAAGACCGACGTCGATCCGAACCGAACCGCCACCGACATGATGGCGGCCGCCCGGAAGCTGGATGAAAGCCTCCTCCTCTGGGAGGCGAAAACACTCGAACGACACCTCGCGATCGTTAAGCTTCCGGCGAGGTTGTCCGCACTCGTGCTCGGCAGCTTCGCGGTGCTCGCCCTGGCTCTTGCTTCGATGGGCCTCTACGGCGTCGTCAGCTACGCGGTGGCTCAACGCCTTCGAGAAGTCGGCATTCGGATCTCGCTCGGTGCCGAAAGCCGGGACGTGGTGGGAATGCTCATGGGCTCGGGGATGCGTCTCGTCGTGCTCGGTGGGGTGCTTGGCCTCGCGGCATCGCTCGCGATCGCCCCGGCGCTTTCCAGCTTGCTCTTCGCGGTCGAGCCCGTCGATCTGGTGGCTTTCACGGTCATGCCCGTCGTGCTCTTGGTGGTGGCGCTTCTGTCCGCCTACCTGCCCGCTCGGCGAGCCAGTCGCATCGATCCGATCAGGGCCCTCCGGGTCGAATGAGCTGCGCTCCGACTCCAGGGCGCGACGGCAAAAACTTGCAAATGCATTCGACCTCAGCGATCGTTCCGGCATGGATACGATTACGAACCGTATCGACGAAGACCTGAAAAAGCTGCTCGATCGCTATTGCGAAGAGCATGGTCTCGAAGCACGGGCGGTCGTTCAAGAGGCGATCGCACAGTGGTTGGAAGATGCGGAAGATCTCACCTTGATCGAAGAGCGCCGACGCGGTCCGTGGGTCGAGTGGGAAGTGTATCGGCGTATTCTCGACCGCCGTTGACTACGGCTTCTCTACTTCACATCGGGAGCTCGAACGACCGGTTCAAGCACACCACGGGTGTCGTCGAGCACCGCGCCGTTCACCACGAGGTCCGCTGGACGCGCGGGATGAGAGAGGATGTTCTCTACGGTGAGCTCCACCCCCTGGCGAGGGCTTCCGATCGCACCCGCCCAATCACGGAGGTCCCCCGGACCGAACGCGTCCCGATCGACACCTCGCTCTCGAAACGACGCGATGAAGCTCTCCGCGTCGAAAGACGCCATTCGGCACGAGCTATGGCCCACCACTACGATAGCTCGCACCTCGAACAAGAAGATTTTCACGAGGAGGGAGCGAATCGTCGTACTTTCTCTTGGCACGAACGCGCCGGCGGTCCGAAACCAGAGGACCTTCTCTCCCTCGAGGCCCAGGGCAGGCGCCATTAACCCATCCAGCCGGGGATCGAAACACGAGACCACGATGAGAGCGGCTGGACTCGGGGGAGGCAACGGATGAGGCGCGCGCCCCGCCACAAAGCGCCGGTTCCGTTCGAGGATCTCTTCGAAGTGCATGGTAAGGTTATAACATATGTTATAATAACGCCGGAGAATTCTTAATGGGAACGGTGAAGCTGACCACAGTCGGAAATTCCACGGGAATCGTTTTGCCCAAGGAGATCCTACAACGTCTTCACGTCGACAAGGGCGACCGGCTCTACGTTGTCGAAACGCCGAACGGTTTCGAGCTAACTCCCTATGATCCCGATTTTGCCGCTCAGATGGATGACGCCGAAAGCATAATGCGCGAGGACCGAGACGTCTTGAAAAAACTGGCTGAATGACGTCCGAAGGGAGGCCGATCTGGATCCGAGAGGACGTCGTTGAGGCAATCCATTCCAGGCAGCTTGCAGAGCACGGCGGAAGTGCGGGGGTTCGAGACGCGGGATTGCTCAGCTCGGCTTTGGCGCGGCCTCGGAATCTCCTAGCTTACTCGAATCAGGTTCCGGACCTGGCCGTCCTGGCGGCGGCTTATGCGTCGGGTATCATGCGAAACCATCCATTCGTCGACGGAAACAAGCGTACGGCGTACGTCGTAGGCCGTCTCTTTCTCAGGTTGAACGGACACGACATCTCGGCCACGAGAGAGGACAAGTACCGAACTTTCCTGCGGCTGGCTGGCGGAGAATTTTCCGAACAGGAGCTGGTCGACTGGATAAGAGAGCGCTTGGTCGAACGAAGTCATGATTGACCTATGTCGCATCGCGCTCAAGGGCCCTCCCAATCGAATGAGCTAGAATGCCCGGTGTCAGTCTCGGTGAGCGAGCAGGAGCGGGTTCTCGTCGTCCGGGCCGGGGCGCTAGGCGATACGTTGATGACGACGCCGCTGCTGCGCGCTTTGCACGAGGGCTCACCCCAGCGGCCGATCGACGTTCTCTGCGCCGCTTCCGCGGCTCCGCTCCTGGAGCGTAACACTCGCGTTGCCGAGGTCCTGCCTCTTCGGTATCGTAATCTCCCCTACCTTCTCTCGCCCGAAAAGCAAAAGCTTGCGAGAAAGCTCCGGGCTCGCGCCTACACTCGGGCGATACTCCTCGAGCGCCGGGATCATTACCGAAGACTTCTCGAGCGTGCCGGTATCGAGTCCATCGAAAGCTTTCGAGAAACCCCGTTCGACGCGAAAGCCCACGCCATCGTGAACAATCTGAAAGCCGCGGGCCTCGAGTCCATCGGCGCCGATCTCGATATGGAAGCCCATTGGTCCGAGGAAGACGAGCGACGAGCGGAGGGGCTCATCGTGGGACTTCCGAGGCCCATCGTGGGGATCCACATGGGCTATGGTCCCCGCTGCAAGAAGCGACGGCAAAGCGAGCGGCTCAAGGGCTGGCCGCTCGCACACTTCGTCGAGCTCTGCCAGACTCTGTCCCGTCAGGGGTCGAGCCTCGTGTTCACGGGATCGAGCGAGGATCGCAGGGACGTCGTGCGGGTGACCTCCCGGCTTTCGGGAGTTTCTTTCGCGAACCTCGCCGGTCGAACGTCGGTCTGTGAGCTCGCGGCACTGATTTCGAGGCTCGATCTCTTCGTTTCCGTAGATTCGGGCCCGGCCCACCTCGCCGCAGCCGTGGCGACGCCCCTCGTGGT
>DASPGQ010000392.1 GCA_035620555.1 Vicinamibacteria bacterium | reverse complement strand
CCTGGAAACGGCGCGCTGGCTCGAGGCGACTCGCCAACCACGCGCGCTCGAGGGGAAAGTGCTCGCGCTTCTCTTCCTGAGTCCATCGCTCCGGACCCAGGCGTCGTTTCAGGCGGCGATGGCGAGACTGGGAGGAAGCTCCTTCGTGATCTCGCCCCAGCACAATATCCATAAGCTCGAGACGCGACGTGGCGTCATCATGGATGGCGATGCGGCCGAGCACGTTCGCGAAGCCGTGCCGGCGCTTTGCTCCTATGCCGATGCCATTGGCATCCGTGCCTTTGCCCCGCGAAGGCATCTCGACGACGACGTCGAAGATCGTGACTTTCGCGCCCTCGTCGAGCTCTGCACCGTGCCTTACATCAACATGGAGTCCGCCATCCTTCATCCGACGCAGAGTCTCGCGGACTGGAAGACCCTGGATGAGCTCTCGATTCCCCGCGCCGGAGCGAAGTTCGTCCTCAGCTGGGCCTATCACCCGAAGGAGCTTCCTCTCGCGGTGCCGGCTTCGACCGTCGCCATGGCCGCGCAGAGAGGCATGGACGTGACCGTTCTGCGCCCCCCTGGCTTCGCTCTTCCCGAGCGCATCATGGCGAAAGCGCGCGCCCTCGCCGCAAGCTCGGGAGGCTCGTTGAGCGAAACGACGGAGCGCGCCGAGGCCCTCGAGGGAGCGTCGGTTCTCTATGCCAAATCCTGGTCGTCCACGACGCGTTACGGCGAGGATGAAGGAGAGCTTCGAAGAGGCCTCGCCGCGTGGCGTGTCGAGGAGTCGTGGTTCGGCAATGCTCGGCCGGACTGCAGGTTCATGCACTGCCTTCCGGTGCGAAGGGGAGTCGTCGTTCACGACGAGATACTCGACGGACCGCGAAGCGTGGTCCAGCTCCAGGCGAGAAACCGTATGTGGGGCCAGATGGCCGTTCTCCATCGAATGCTGGCCTGACTTGACGGTGAGCATGTGATGGAGCGAGCAAGCGTCTCACGAGAGGAGAAAGGTCTTATGCGCTCTCGCGACGAACGAGCGATCGTGGTCACCGCTTTGAAGCATGCGGCACCCTACATCCGTCTCTACAAGGGAAAAGCGTTCGTGCTGAAGGCCGGAGGTGCGATCTTCGGGGACACGAGCACGACTCGAGCCCTCGTCGAGCAAGTGGCGGTGCTCCACCAGCTCGGCATCCGGATCATCGTGGTCCATGGCGGCGGGCCTCAGTCGACCGAGCTCGAAGGCGCCCTGGGAATCACCACGCGTATCGTCGACGGCCGCCGGGTGACCGACGAAAAGTCTCTCGAGGTCAGCACGATGGTCCTCAACGGGCTCATCAACACCCGCATTCTCGCCGCGTGCCGCGACGTGCAGCTGCCGGCGGTCGGGATCAGCGGTGTGGACGCTGGATTCATCCGAGCCCATCGAAGGCCGCCGGTAACGGTACGGGGGAGTCGCGAGATGATCGATTACGGTTTCGTCGGCGACATCGACGGCGTCGACGTGTCCATGCTCCAGAAGCAGATCGATGCCGGGCTCGTGCCCGTGGTGAGTCCGCTATCGGCCGATCGAGACGGGACGCTCTTGAACATCAACGCCGACACCGTAGCCTCGGCCATTGCCGTTGCCCTCGGTGCGGAGAAACTCATTCTTGTTAGCAATGCGCCGGGCATCCTCTCGGATCCCGGTCGCGACGATTCGCTCGTCTCGTACCTCGACCTCGCCGGGCTGTCCGAGCTCGAACGGAAGGGAAAACTAGCCGAGGGTATGTTGCCCAAAGCGTCCTGCATCACTTCCGCCCTCCAAGGCGGCGTGCGCCGCGTGCATCTGATTTCCTACCGGGTACCTGATAGTCTGCTCCTCGAGGTGTTCACCAACGAAGGGACGGGAACGCTCGTCGTGAAAGACACGGCGGCTCTGTCCCTCGAGGAGTTGTCCTCGGTCGGCGGCCCGGTGTCGAGCGCGTCTCGCTCCCGGTGAGACCCGACGCGCGGGTGAGCACCCGGTCGCTTGACGCCGATCACGCCCCGGGGGAAAGACCCTCGATACCGTCGGCGAGCCACGAGACGACGTACGAGGCGAGCGAGGGCCGGACGAAGACCCAGTAGGCGGGGGTCTCGTCCCTCTGAGCGAGGAGGACGGGGGCTTTGGCGACGAGGGTCTGAGCACAATGGCCGCGCTCGAAGACCCGGGGGTGCAGATCCAGGGCGCAGCAGCTCGCGAGAACGTCCCGCGCCGAAGGACCCCGGAGCTCCACGAGTACCCGACTCGAGGATACGTCGATCGCGGCGCCCTCGTCCGCTCCGACCGCGCTTTCGAGCGCATCCTGGATTGCGGCCCGGGCGGAGCGAGGGCCGACCACGAGCCACTCGTCCGGACCGAGTCCGTAACAGTCGCCGGCGCGGGTGGCGACGAATCGGTTGACGTCGGGAAGCGCGGGAACCGAAAGATAGGTTGCCACGCGCGCGACCGCCCCCGCTCGAGCGCGCACATCGATCTGGGAGGGCGGCTCGAGGGGGAGGAGGGTGGTCTCAGCCATCGCGCCGTTCTCCGTTCCGGTCGTAGTGCACCGGGTCGACGAGCGTCACGGTGACCACGCGGTCCTCGAGGGGCGCTCGGAGCTTGTCTCCGTGTCGGGCTCGTCCGCCTCTCACCATGGCGAGGCCGAACGAACGGCCGAGCGCTTCGCTGAAGTGGCTCGTGGTTACGTGTCCTTGAATCGCGACGGGGGCAGAGGAGACCTGCGACACGAGGCCGGCGCCTTCGGGGACGACCTCCGTCGGTTCGTCAGGAAGGAATCCTACGAGCTGGTGTCGATCCGGTGCACGCAGGGCGGGAAGCGAGAAGGAGCGCTTCCCGATGAAGTCCTTCTTCTTGGAGACGAGCCAGGAGAGTCCCGCGTCGTCGGGAGTGGTCGTCCCCTCGGTGTCCTGTCCCACGATGATGTAGCCCTTCTCACTCCGGAGAACCTGGAGCGCCTCGAGCCCGTAGGGCTCGATCCCGAACGACTCCCCGGCGTCGAGGATCGATCGGAAGAGCGCCGCTCCGAGCTCCCACGGGACGCTCACCTCGAACGCAAGCTCCCCTGAGAAACTCACCCGGGCGATCTGAGCATCGGAAATCCCGGCGACCGTTCCCCGCCTCACGGAGAGAAACGGGAAAGCCTCCTTCGAGACGTCGAGCTCGGGAGCGATCGCCCGGATCACGTCGCGCGACCTCGGACCGACGACCGCGAGTGTCGAGAGCTGCTCGGTCAGGGACGTGACGAATACGCGGCGGTGGTGCCATTCGGTCTGGAGCCACTCCTCCATCCAGTCGACGACGGCGGCGGCGTGGCCGGTGGATGCGGTAACGAAGAAGCGATCCGCTCCGGTGCGCATCACGATACCGTCGTCGAAGATCGAGCCGTCCGGACGGCAGATCACGCTGTAGCGCGCCTTTCCCACCGGTAGCGACCCGATCGCGTTTGCGTAGATCTTCTCGAGAAACCACAGCGCGTCCGGGCCGCGCACGTCGATCTTCCCGAGGGTCGAGACGTCGATCACCGCGACCGCATTCCGCGCCGCGCGACACTCGCGCCGAACGGCATCTTCCATCGACTCACCCTTCCGCGGGTAATGGTTGGGACGGAGCCACTGGCCCGATACCTCGAAGACGGCCCCGAGGGCGACGTGCATTCCGTGGATCGCGGTCGTGCGGACCGGGTCGAAGCGCTTCCCCGTGGCCCTTCCGGCGAGGAGACGGAACGAGAGGGGCTCGATGGGAGGCCGGCTTCCCGACGTTCCCACTTCCCCGAGGGGACGAGCGGTGAGGCGTGCGGTCAGGGCCGAGGCATTCGCGCGCGCGCTTCTCCCCTGATCGACACCGGTGCCGATCACCGTATACCGCTTGACGTGCTCGATGTGGCGGATGCCGGTGGAAACGGCGCGCTCGATCCCGAGAACGGTGCCGTCACGGAAGAGGTCCACGAACGATCGCGACTCGTCGCCGTCGGGCGCGCGGACGTGCCACAGAGGAGAAGGAGCGTCCTCGGCAACGGGCTCTGCCGCGGGAAGCGAAACGTCGTTCGCGACGAATCCCGCGGAGACCAGCGCCTCCCGACCTGCCCGGGCGCCTCCGGAGAGACACTGCGCCAACGTCGTGCCCCCGTTCGCCGCGCCGGCGATCCATTGACCCGGAAAGCTCCCCAAGGGTGCCCGCCTCTGGAGGTGTAGGTCGACGAACGGCTCGAATCCCCCCGATACCGCGAGGAGGTCGGTCTCGATCTCCTCGGAGCCGACGCGCACCGCTCGAAGGCGACCCGAAGAATCGCCGAACGTCGTCCCCACGACCGCCTCGCGCAGCACGCGGACGCCGGCCGCGGCGGCCTTCTCCGGAAGCTGCCCCTTGCCCGCCGGCCGAGGGTCCACGACCGCTGCCACGTCTACCCCGGCGGCAATCCAGTCGAGCGCGGTCCGGTAGCCGTCGTCGTTCGTGGTGAAGACGAGCCCACGGGCCGGGGCAAGCGCGAATCGATTCAGATACGCTCGCGCGGCCGATGCAAGCAGGATTCCCGGCCGGTCGTTGTCCTGGAACACGATGGGCCGCTCGAGAGCGCCGGTCGCGAGAATGATCGCCTTCGCCCGCACGTGCCAGAGCCTCTGCTCGGGAAGTCCGGCCCGCTCGCCGGGAGAAAGCCGGCATCCGACTCGCTGGGCGACGAGGACCCCGTTCTGATCCAGCATGACCGAGGCGGTGGCGGAAGTGAGAACGCACGTCTCGGGGGTGGAGGCCAGAGTCGCGACAGATCGCTTTCTCCATTCGGAAAGCTCGCCGTCGCGGAGAAGAGCGCCCCCGATCTCGTCATCCGCTTCGACCAGAATCGTTCGAGCACCGGCAGCCGAGGTGACGAGGGCGGCGGCGATACCGGCGGGGCCCGCCCCCACCACGAGAACGTCACAATGGGCGTAGCGCTTGTCGAAACGTCCCTCGTCCTCCGCGCTCGAGACGACGCCTCTTCCATTCCGGCTCTCGGCGGCGAGGCCTTCGTAGAGTGCAACCGCGTTCATGCGCACGAGCGGCTCGCTCGCCCCTCCTGAGAGGATCTGGGCGAATCCGCTCGCTTCTTCGAGCCCGGCGCTCGAGATCCCTCGGGGCCTTCCGAACGACAAGCTCCTGCCCACGACGTCCACCCCAGCCCCGAGAAGTGCGGAGGCCAGCGTGTCGCCTTCGTAACCGTCGAGCACCTGGCCGTTCCAGGTAAAGCGAAGGGGCCGGTCGCGGCGGATGCGTCCGCCGAAAGGCAGCCGCCTCATGGCGAGCCTCGGGGCGGCTCCTCGAGCTCGGTCGTATCCAGGATCTCGTGCGTCAGCGTGTCCCGCCGTACGGTGAACCACCGCCGGCACCCGTGCGCGTGAACCCAGCGCTCGGTAAACGGCCCGGCGGGCGAGCTCCGATAGTAGAGGAAACGCGACCAGGTGCGATCGTCGGCCTCTTCCGGCATAGCGACTCCCTCTCCTCCGTAGCGGAACTCCGTCTCTTCCCGAGGCCCGCAGTAGGGACAGGTGATGAGGAGCATGTCAGTGGGCGACCGCCGCGGCGCCGTGCTCGTCGATGAGCGCCCCGGTCTCGAAGCGCGAGAGCGAGAACGCGCGGTTCAACTCGTGCGGCTCCCCGTGGGCGAGCGTATGGGCGTAGATGAAGCCCGAGACCGGCGTCGCCTTGAAGCCTCCCGTGCCCCAGCCACAGTTGACGAACAGGCTCTCCACCGGAGTCCGGCCGATGATGGGAGACGCATCGGGGCTCACGTCGACGATCCCCGCCCAGGTGCGGAGGAGATGAGCGCGCCCGAGGACGGGATAGAGCTCGAGCGCGGCCTGGATCTGCCATTCGAGGATCTGGAACGAGCCGCGCTGCGCGTAGGAGACATAGTTGTCGCGCGCCGCCCCCATGACGAGACCCCCGTTTCGGGCCTGGCTCACATAGACGTGGAGCAGTCCGGACATGACGACCGCGTTCAGCACCGGCTCGAGCCCGTCGGAAACGAGGGCCTGGAGCGGCGTGCTCTGGATGGGAAGATCGATTCCCGCCATCCTGGCGAGAAGGGGGGTGCGTCCCGCGCCCGCGAGGCCGACTCTCCCGGCCGCGATCTTCCCGCGCGACGTTTCGACACCGACGACGCGGTTCTTCCGGATGTCGAAGCCCGTGACCTCACAGCCCTGGAGGAGGTCGACTCCTTTCGCGCTCGCCGCCCGGGCGAGCGCGAACATCACGAGGTCGTGCCGGGCGATGCCTCCCCGCCGCTGCAGGAGCGCTCCGAGCACCGGGTAGCGGATGGATCTCGAGACGTTCACGATGGGGCAGAACTCCTGTACCTCCGCGGGCTCGAGCCACTCGGCGTCGATCCCGGAGAGCCGGTTCGCATAGACCGTGCGCCTCGCGTCGTTGACCTCCGTCTTCGTATGCGCGAGCTGGAGGAGCCCCCGCTGATCGAAGAGCACGTCGTACTCGAGCTCCGCCGAGAGCGACTCCCAGAGCTTCAGGGAAAGCTCGTAGAGCGGCATGCTCTCGTCCCTGAGGTAATTCGACCGGATGATGGTCGTGTTCCGGACGGCGTTTCCGTTCCCGAGCCACCCCCGCTCCAGAACGGCGATACTCTTGACGTCGTGGTTCTTCGCCAAGTAGTACGCGGTCGAGAGTCCGTGGAGGCCGCCTCCCACGATCACGACGTCATAGGCGGACTTCGGCTCGGGATTGCGCCAGAGAAACTCGGGATTCTGAAACGCCGGCTCCGTCACGGGACCTCGAAGAGACGAGCCTGATTCTACTTCCGATCGCGGGAAGAAGGTGAGAACGCACTAGCGTTTCTGTGCGCAAGAACGCCTAGGTTATTCGCCGACTGAGAATAACTCGAATATTGAAAATCATCAATTGATATGATGGTTTTCAATGATAATATGGGGAGTGTTGCCTCGTCCGGATGCTCTGGCTCGAGTCGAGCGGGCACTGAAGCTTTACCCGGCAGTGGCCCTGCTTGGTCCACGCCAATGCGGGAAAACGACGCTTGCGAGGATGATCGCAGACCGTGCCCCCTGCGAGTTCTTGGATCTCGAGAATCCGGTCGATCGTCGTCGGTTGTCGGCTCCTATGACAGCACTGGAAAGACTCACCGGACTCGTCATCATCGATGAGGTCCAAAGGCTTCCAGAACTGTTCCAGTTGATTCGGGTGCTCGTCGATAGACCGGCGAGCTCCGCGACGTTCCTGCTCCTGGGGTCCGCGTCACCTGGACTCGTGCGGGGCGTCTCGGAGTCGCTGGCAGGACGCATCGGTTTCGTCGATTTGTCGGGCTTCGACCTCGGAGAAACGGGCGGTGAGAGTCAGCATCGACTTTGGACGCGCGGCGGGTTTCCTCGCTCGTTTCTGGCGACCGATGATGCCACGAGCCTGGATTGGCGCAACAACTTCGTCCGCACCTTTCTCGAGCGGGACATTCCCCAGTTGGGGATCACGATACCCGCCGAGACCCTCCGGCGCTTCTGGACGATGGTGGCCCACTACCACGGTCAGATCTGGAATGCGGCAGAGCTCGCGAGATCACTCGGCGCATCGGAGAACACCGCGAGAAGCTACCTCGATATTCTCGCCGGCGCCTTCATGGTTCGCGTTCTCCCTCCGTGGTTCGTGAACATCGGCAAAAGACAAGTGAAATCTCCCAAGGTCTTTTTGCGCGATTCTGGCATCTTGCATGCTCTTCTTCAGATTGGAACGCTCAAAGACTTGGAGGCCCATCCCAAGCTCGGTTCATCGTGGGAGGGCTTCGGCATCGAGCAGGTCATCGATTTACTCGGGACTCGTGACGCGTATTTTTGGGCGACCCACAGCGGTGCCGAGCTCGATTTGCTCGTGATGCTCGGCGGCAAGCGTTACGGTTTCGAGTTCAAATATCAGGATGCCCCGAGGAGAACCCGATCGAAGCGGATCGCTCTCGAGGACCTCGGGCTCGAGAGACTGTGGGTCGTCTACCCGGGGTCGCGGGAGTATCCCCTGGATGAGCGAATCGGCGTCGTTCCCCTGGCAACCATTCCTGGACTGATCGACTCGATGAAAACGTCGTAGCGCACTGGGACCGGCTCCTCCAGCTGAGCCACAATACATCCATGGCCAGTCCTCTCTACGATTTGCTGCCGCGAGGCGAGGTGGGAATCGACGAGCTCCTCGGGCGATTTCTCGACTACGTGGAAGAGCTGGGCCTCGCGCTCTACCCCGCTCAAGAGGAAGCGATCCTGGAGCTCTTCGAAGGCAAGAACGTCATCCTGAACACACCGACGGGGTCGGGGAAGTCTCTCGTCGCCTCGGCCATGCACTTCGTCTCGCTCGCGCGCGGGCAACGATCCGTGTACACCTGTCCCATCAAAGCGCTCGTCAACGAGAAATGGATGGCTCTGTGCCGCGAGCTCGGCCCCGAGAACGTGGGCCTCGCCACCGGGGACGCCACCGTCAACCGCGAGGCACCCGTCTTGTGCTGCACTGCAGAAATCCTTGCCAACATCGCGCTCCGTCACGGAGGGGGGGCCGCGATCGACGACGTCGTCATGGATGAGTTCCATTGGTACGCGGACCGGGACCGGGGTGCCGCCTGGCAAGTGCCGCTTCTCACTCTCCCGCGGACGCGATTTCTCCTCATGTCGGCGACCCTCGGCGACGTGACGTTCTTCGAGGAAGAGCTCACCCGGCGAAACGGTCGGCCCACCGCCACGGTGAAGTCCTTCGAGCGGCCCGTTCCCCTCGAGTTCGCTTATTCGGAGATTCCTCTCGCCCAGGCCGTGGAAAAGCTCGTCTCCGAAGACAAGGTGCCAGTCTACGTCGTGCACTTCACTCAGAGAGACGCCGCAAGCAGCGCGCAGAGCTTCACCAGCCTCAAGGTCACGACGCGCGAAGAGAAAAACGTCCTGGCGGCCGCGATCGAAGGCTTTCGCTTCACGAGTCCCTATGGCCCCCGGGTTCGCAAATGGCTCAAGCACGGAATCGGATTGCACCACGCGGGGCTCCTGCCCAAATACCGAGTGCTCGTCGAAAAGCTCGCCCAGCGCGGGCTTCTCAAGGTCATCTGCGGAACGGATACGCTCGGGGTGGGCATCAACGTGCCCATCCGCACCGTGCTCTTCACGCGGCTTTGTAAATTCGACGGCGAGAAGACGGCCGTGCTCTCCGCCCGGGACTTCCACCAGATTGCTGGCCGGGCCGGAAGGAAGGGTTTCGACGAGAGGGGATTCGTCGTGGCGCAGGCGCCGGAGCACGTCATCGAGAACCTCAAGCTCGAGGAGAAAGCGAAAGGGGGCAAGAAAGTCGTCAGGCGCAAGCCTCCCGAGCACAACTTCGTTCACTGGGACCGGCAGACGTTCGAACGGCTCGTGGGCGCGCCTCCGGAACGTCTGACCTCACGTTTCACGGTGTCGCATGGAATGCTTCTCAACGTCCTGGCGCGACCGAGCGACGGGTGCCGCGCGATGCAGCGCCTCATTCGCGAAAGCCACGAGGCGGACGGGGCAAAAAGAACGCACTTCGCCCGGGGATGGCAGCTCTTCCGCTCGCTCGTAGCGCGCGGCATCGTCGAGATCGTCCCGCGAACGGCCGGGGGCTCGCGGTTGCAAGTGAACGTGGAGCTTCAGGAAGACTTCTCGATGGACCAGACGCTCTCGCTCTATCTCA
>DASPGQ010000391.1 GCA_035620555.1 Vicinamibacteria bacterium | reverse complement strand
CGAGGCGGATGGCCGAGTGGAATGACGAATTAGGTCACGAGCTTCGAGAAGTGGGTCCTCCTCCGTACTCGGACGGCCGGGGGTACGCCGTCCAACGAAAGTGGTCGAACCGGTTCGAAGGCGCGGACGTCTTCATCCCTTCCATGCTCGGTCTCGCGCTCGGCGCCCCCGGCTACACGCTTCGCGATATCAACGACTGGTTCGAGGGGCAAGGCCTTAGCGCCGAACGTCTGGTTCCCGAAACCAGTGCGCTCGATTCGTCCGCACTCGCCGGTGATTTCGCCCTGCCGGTCTTCGTGATCCAGGGCGCCGAGGATTTCACCACACCGACGAGCCTCGCGAACACGTTTGTGAGCTCGATACGCGCGCCGCAAAAAGCGTTCGTCACGATAGAGGGCGGTCATTTCGCGGTGTTCATGGAATCCGATGCGTTCCTGAACGAGCTCGTTTCCCGAGTACTTCCGCTGGTTGAGAACCAATGAACCGATATCTCACTCGTGGCGCAACGCGATGATGGGGTCGACGCGGGAGGCCCTGATGGCGGGGAAAGCAGTCGCGCCGAGAGCGACGAGTACGAGACCTCCCGACACCACGGCATAGGTGCCGAAGTCGGTAGCGGAGACTCCGTACAGTTGGCTCTCGAGAAACCGGCTCAGGAGGAAAGCGCTGGCAAGACCCAGGAGGGCTCCGGTTCCCGCCATGGCCAGGCCTTGTTCCAGAACGAGCCTCAGGATCCCGGGGCCGCTTGCGCCGAGAGCAACCCGCACTCCGATCTCTCGGGTTCTTTGGACGACACCATAAGACACGACCGAATAGATACCGAGAGCCGCTAGGAGAAGCGCGGTAAGTGCGAACGCAAGGAGAAGCGTCATGACGAAACGACGGGAAGCGACGGACGCCCGCACCAGATCGCGCATGGCGTGGATTCCGAAAACCGGCTGCTCGGGGTCGACCCTCCGTACCGCCTCGCGCAGCGACGCCGTCAGCGACTCCGGATCGGAGGAAGCCGCCAGAGCGAGGTTCATCTCGGGAAGGGGCGTCGCCCAAAACGGCGTATACATTTCTTCTCCGGAAGCCGTGGCGAGATCCTCGTGGCGAACATCTCCCACGACTCCAACGATCTCGCACAAGAGATCGTCATAACCGATGCGCACCGACTTCCCCAGCGGGTCTTCGCCGGGGAATACGTTGCGCGCAAAGGTTTCGTTGACGACCAGGACCGATCGGCCATCGTGCTCCGAAAGGTCCATGTCGCTTTCCTCGATGTCGCGTCCCGCGAGGAGGGGGATTCCCATGGTCGAGAAGTAGCCCGGCGTCACCGCCCGCCAGTTCGAGGAAAGTGGCTGCCCATCGGCCGGCGGCTCGCGATCTGGAATCTGGATCGTGAGTCCGAAGCCGACCGAAGTGAGCGGCATGGGAGCAATGAGGCTTGCGGAGCGCACTCCAGGAAGCGCCCGGACCTCCTCGAGAAGTCTTTTCCCGAAATCGACCTGTGCCGCACCCTCCGGATACTTCGTGTCGGGCAGAACCAGCCGTGCGGTCAGCACGTGATCGGGCTCGAAGCCGGGGCTTTCCTTACCGAGGATCCAGAAACTCCGGAGGCTGAGGCCCGCGCCCACGAGGAGCACGAGCGCGAGCGCAACCTCCAAGCTGACGAGGAAGTTTCTCGAACGGGAGTCCCGAGAGCCGGAGGCTTCTCCCCGGGTGGTTTCGTGCAGCGATCGCTCGACGCGAGACCGGGAGGCCTCGAGCGCGGGAACGACACCGAACAGAAGACCGGCACCCAATGAAATCGCCGAGGCGAACGCGAACACCGCCCAGTCCACGGCAACCGACTCGATCCGAGGAACATCTCTGGGGCTCAAGCGAACCACGAGGTCGACGCCCCATAGAGCGACGAGAAGTCCCCAGGCTCCGCCCAGGAGAGAAAGGAGGGTGCTCTCGGTCAGAAGCTGTCGTACGAGACGCGCGCGAGCCGCACCGAGCGCGGCCCGCACCGCGATCTCGCGGCGACGCTCGGCGGCTCTCACCAATAATAGGTTTGCGACGTTGGCGCAGGCGATCAGCAGCACGAATCCAACGGAGGCAACGAGAACCAAGAGCGCGGAGTGGTAGTCCTTCAAGAAGAACCCTTGGAGGGGAGATGCGGTGGCTCCGTGGACTCCGCGGTGGTCGGCGAAAGACTCGACCGCCCGGCGCAGGATGCCATCGGCTTCGGCCGTGGCGGCGTCGGCGGAGACACCTGGAGCGAGACGACCAACGGCACCGTCGAGAAAGTGTCCGGCGGGACTCGAAAGCTCCATCTCGCTGAAAGCCGCGGGCACGTAGAGCTCGACGCCCGTGGTGGGAAACGCGAACCCTGCTGGAAGGACGCCGACGACGGCGTGCGTGCGCCCGTTGAGCTGAAGGTGCCGGC
>DASPGQ010000390.1 GCA_035620555.1 Vicinamibacteria bacterium | reverse complement strand
GTGCCACGCGTCGTCCCCCCGCTGGGTTCCCGCGCCGACGTCCGAGCGAAGAAAGACATCGGCAACGACGGGCGGGCTCGCGAGAATGAACTTGTGGTTGAGGACGTTGTTGTTGTCGGTCACGACGTCGCGCACGAAATCCGCGATGGTATCGCGGTCGGCCTCAAGGTCGGCCAGTTCCAGGGCATCATCGGGGAGAAACGCGAAGAGCTCCTCACCCGTTTCCGCGGAGAAGCCGTGCAGAATGCCTGGGTTGGCGGTGTAGTACACGACCGTCCGGCGGTTGAAGTGGTCCCAGAAGAAGCCGTCGCCCTCGACCGACCCGCCCACGCCGTACTCGGTGCTGTGGTTCAGGGGCGGATCGAAATCCGGCGAGCGCGGCGGGTTGAGCGCCAGCGAGGGTCCACCAACGCTTTCCCAGAGCTTCCACGTATCGTTTCCGTCCGAATCGGTCTTCGAGAGATTGAGGGTTCCGTTATTCTTGTAAATCGTCCGCGTCACTGGATCGATGGAAAGGTGATAGCCGCGCATCACCTGAACGACGATTTCCACAGCATCGTCAACGTCTTGCGCACCGGCGCCATCGAGCTCGCTCAAATAGCCCCGCCCGACCCCGAGGTCGAGGCCACTCGCGATGACTTCCGCCGGAGTAAAGGGACGAACGGTGGCGGTTCCCGGCAGATTGAAGAACATCATCCGGGTGTCGGGATCGGTGCTCTGCAGCACGTCGCCCGCGTCCCAGATCTCGGTGAAGTCGGCTTGGCGCGCCGTCCGTGGCAGGTTGGGGTCGGTCACCGTATAGATGCTGGTCGCGCGCAGGTGGCCGCGAAAGCCTGGGACCTCCGCCGAAGTCGAGAAGAGGACGTTGTTCTGGTGGTCGGCGCGGATCGCCCGCGCCTCGCGGATGGCGTCCGCGTCGGTCAAATCGTTCGGAATGACGTCTGCGCGTGCCACGTTGGTGTTCGTGTGAGAGTGGATGACTTCCTTCACTGAGCCCACGACGGAGGCACCGAGGGTGACATCGGTCTCCGGAATTCCAATCTCGCCGACGATGCGGCGGAGAGCTTCTTCGAGCTCGTCGGGCTGATTCGCGAAGAAGGCCGAATGCATCAGCTTCGGGTCCCGCTGCGGGCTCAAGCCCGCACCGCTTGACATCCAGGCGACCGTGTTGATCCGGCCCTGGTCGATAGCATTCTGGATGTCGAAGCCGACGACGAAGACGTTGCCTTTCGAGCCGTCCAGGGTCGGGTCGATCTGCTTGAGTGTCCACTCGCCCTTCAAGGCGGCGTTGTACACCCTGAAATCGTCCTGTGCAGTAGCGGTTGTGATCTGGTTCGGATCGAACTGGCTGGGCCGCATCGTGACGGAGTTCAAAAGGGGGCTCAAGCGGGCCTGAGGGTAGCCGCCGCGGTCACACTCACAGGTTTCGAGACCGTCGGTAATGTGGACCAGGAAATTCTTCTGCCCGGGCAGGAGGGTGTCGACGAAGTTGATCCGGTTCCCCGAGGCGCCCAGGTCGGGACGATGGCGGCCAGTGATGTACTCGCCAAAGTCGCTGAACGCCACCCCGATGGGCGTTCTTTGCGATTGCCCTCCTGTGCCGCGGAACTGTCTGAGAGGGTTGAGCACGGAGCGCACGAGCTCTCGCGAGTCCTGAGCGCACGTTCCGGGGTCGATGAACGCTGCGTCCTCCAGGCCGGTGCATCCGTGCGGGGTGTCCGGGTAGTTGTCTGCGTTCCCGTCTGGCGGGACCAACGGGCTGGGACAAGCGGGGACACCATCAACCGGAAAAACGGTCTGATCCCTGTAGTGCGCGAACCCCCAGTTGACCAGCGGCCGTCCCGCGGAATCCACCAGGTTGTCCATGACCTGGTTGATGGCGTCCTTGGCGATTTGCATCTTGTTTTGTGACGACTGAGTTCCATCGGGCAAAGTGATTCGGTCGCCCATCGAGCCCGATGCGTCGAGCACGATCCAGAGGTTATGTCTCACTCCGGTGTTGAGCACGTCCAGCGGATCCTGCCCGCGTTCTACGACACAGGGCGCCGGCACCGCCTGAGCGCGGCCGGTGCTCGACCAGGAAAAGGCGACGACGACCGCCGCGAGAGAAAGCGCGATGCGCTTGAGAGTCCGCATCAAGATACTCATGATATCTTCCCCACTGAAATCCGGCGCTTAATGAATCAAGGCGTTCCGAAGCCCGACGTCTGGACCTGGTCGTAATCGAGCCTGCGACGGTCGCGGCCGCTTCCCTGGGTGACATTCGAGTGCTGATCGCCCTCGATGCCCGACCCTGGCTGGCGCACGGTCATCTCCAGCCGCCGGAGCGAGACCGGTCGCGATCCAGTTCCCGCCGCTCCCGGTGCCGTCCCCTCGGCCGTCAGGATGACACGGTCGTGGATGCCGCCCGGATTGTCGAAGTCGATGGCCCCGTAGTCCTTCGTCCCGACGATTGGCCGGCGAACCCAGAGGGTGACGGTGCCGTCGATGTCCGGCGCTCCATCCCCGTCGAGATCCCCGGCCACACCGGGGTTGGGCAATCGGAAATCGTACTGCGCCAGCGTTCCGTCCGGCCGCCTGAGTACCTTGCCGATGTAGACCCGCACGCACGGTCCGCCTCCGCCCGGAGGGCATCGGTCCGCATAATATTGATACTCGCGGCAACCCGGCTGGGCGATGTCGCATATGTTTTCGGGAAGCGCATCGCCCCACGGAGCGGCGTCGCTGGGCACGGTGACGTCGTCTCGCGCAGGGGGCAATACATTGGCGAAGTTGCCGTCGTTGAGAAGGTACGACCCCAGCACGTTCTTGCCGTACTCGAGAGCGGCGTCGGCGTTGAAAAACGCCTGCTCTCCCCAGCGGTAGTTGATGGCGATGTCTTTCTCCGTCGTCGTCGTCAGCATCAGCGCCATTCCCAAAACGCTCAGGACGAACAGGACGAGGATCGAGATAACGAAGGCGGAGCCGTCGTTCTTGAGGGGGTTCGATGAAGACATGATTCACGCTCCTAAGGTGTCAGCTCACGTTGGCGGTGCGATAGGTCGCGAAGAGAGCTTCGCCTATCACAGCAAAGGGGTCGCTCTCCGAAGACGGAAGGCATCGCACCCGGATTTCCACCATCTCCAGAGGGAGGTTCGTGTTGATCGTCTCGATCTGCCAGCGAACTTCGTACAGAGAGCTCCCAGCGGCGGCCTGCCGGCCGTCCACGTCGAAGTACTGCACGTAGCCCGACACGGCGGAGTCGAGAGCGCCTCCGTCGGCGAGCATCGGATTACGCGCGCGAAGGAGGGGGTCGATGTAGAACGGCGCCGCCTTGAGACGCTCGAGCTGCTCTTTGGCGAGCGCGGCGGAAGAGGTCATTCGGCCGGATAGCGTGTTGGAGCTCGTGGCGAGCGCCATCATCTGGGCGAGCGCCAGGAGACCCACGGTGAGGATCAACGTGGCCACCGTCACCTCGATGAGGGTGAACCCGCCGTCTTCGGCTTTCGGCTTACCCCTGGGCATCATTGCGACACCACGCGAACGCGGCCCCCGCTGCTGACGTGGATGGTGCGCGTCAATTGCGTCGTGCCGTCCCGCAAAGTGACGATCCAGTCCGTCCCGTCCTGTCTCAGAACGGCCGGCCCAACCGGGCCTGTGGCGTTCACCGCGGCGACCGATCCGTCGGCGCGAAACAAGAGAGCGTTGCGGTCACCCGGCTCGAAGCCGATCGTTTGCGGCAAGTCGATGGGGAAACCGTGAGGCGATTGAACCCCGCTGGCCGGATCCGGATCGACGACGTTGTTGGGCGGCGTCGGTACCATGCCGTAATCCACCGTCGTGGTGGGATCGAAGACACCCGGGTTCGCGGGATAGTAAACGCCATCCCAGTTGCCCGTCGTCGGATCCGCCTCGAGACTCGTGAATTGAACCTGTCCGACCTCGGGGTAGTTGAAGTTGAGTAAAATTCCGCGACCGGCGTTGCGCTTGACCGCCTGGGACCGCGCTTTCTGCACTTCGCCGGCGATTCCCTGGGCTGCTCCTATGATCTTGTAGGTGCGCACGTAGTTGAGTCCGTACGGGATGGATGCCGCCACGAGTATGGCAATGATGGAAAGGACGACGAGGAGCTCGATGAGTGTGAATCCCACTGCAGGGCGGGGACGCAAGGATCGACGGGTTGGGGAAGACACCGGAGTACCTCCTTTCTGCCTCTGCAACGCTATGGGGGTGCCCGGAGCATACCACAACTGAGTGAGTCAATTCCAAGGACCAATCGATGCCCAATTCGATTGGGGTGAATTGGCCCCAATCGCGATTCTTCCTCCGCACGCGGCCGGTCATCGTTTGGGGTTAGAATCGGGAGCAATCGATGATCTACCTCTCCGTCGTCGCGGTGTACCTGGCTTTTCTCGTTGTCGTGAGCATTCACCGATCCCGGAAAGTGAGAACCCAGGACGATTTCATGGTGGCGGGCCGAAGCGTCCCGTGGCAGTTGCTCGTCGGTACGCTCGTTTGCACCTGGATTGGCTCGGGGAGCCTCTTCGGCGGTGCGGGGAGGGCGTTCCGCGAGGGATTCTCGGCGCTGTGGATGAGCGCCGGCGCGTGGCTTGGAATCTTGGTCGTCTACTTCCTCGCGGGTCGGGTCCGGCGGATCGCCCAATACACCGTGCCCGATCTCCTGGAGACCCGGTATCATCCGGCAGCGCGCATCCTGGGGACACTCGCCATCATGATCGGCTATCTGACGATCGCCGGATATCAGTTCATCGGCGGGGGGAGGCTCTTGAACATCCTCTACCCGGATATCTCTCCGACGGCAGGAAAAGCGATCGTATGCGGCCTGGTCATCGTGTTCACGGTCACGGCGGGGATGCTCTCGATCGTGGCCCTGGACGTTTTCAACGGCATCATCATCATCGTGAGCATTCTCATCGCCGCGCCTCTCGCGCTCGACGCCGCCGGAGGCTGGAGCACCCTGACCACCACACTCCCGGAAACGCATTTCACCGTCACCGGACGTCTGGGGCTCTCGGCAGCCCTGGGATTGTTTCTTCCCACGCTGTTTCTCCTGCTCGGGGAAAGCAGCATGTACCAGAAGTTCTTCGCCGCCAAGGACGAGGCGGCGGCGCGGAAGGCCGTGATCGGCATGGTGCTCGGCGTCATCGTCGTGGAAACCCTACTGGACACCACCGCCGTTTTCGGCGCGGGAGTGTACTGGAACGACCCCGCGTTCGTGGCGAGCGACGGAGGTTGGGATGCGCGCACCACGGAGACGATCCTGCTCGTCTTTGCGCGGAACAACCTTCCCCTCGTGGCCGGGTGCCTTCTCCTCGCCGGCGCGGTCGCCATCGTCTTTTCGACCGCAACCACCTTCTTGATGGTGCCCTCCACCGGCTTCGCCCGGGACATCTTTCAGCGCTTCATCGACCCCGACGTGAGCGAGAGGAAGTTGATCTTCATCCAAAGGCTCGCGATCATCGTTCTCGCCGGGTTGGCCTACGTGGTAACGACTCGCTTCACCAGCATCCTCGACATGGCCCTGTACGCCTATACCATCGTCGGGGCCGCCGTGACGCCGGCGCTTCTTGCCGCCTTCCTCTGGAAGCGCGTCACGCCGCTCGGGGGGGTGCTTTCCATCTCCCTGGGAACGGCGGTGACGATCCTTTTCGCCGTTCTCCATCAAAGCGGCCTCGAAAGCCTCGACCTGGGCCTGTTCGAGCTGCCGATCGATTACGATTACATCTTCTATCCGGCGGCAACCGCGTCGTTTCTCGGTCTTTTCGTGGGGAGCCTCTCGACCCCGCCCTCGCCCGAGCACGTTTGGAAGAAGTTCATCACCGATTGAGGAGGTCCGTTTTGTCCTACGAGCGAATTCGAATCGAGTCGACAACACCCGTGGCCCGGCTCACGATGAGCTGGCCCGAAAAACGAAACGCCCTTTCGCTGCGGATGATGGAGGAGCTGATCGCGGGGCTGAACGAGCTCGCCGCGAGCTCCGGGGTCCGCTCCATCATTCTCGCAGCGGAAGGCAACGTGTTCTCCGCGGGGCACTACCTTCCCGAGATGATTGGAAAGGACCTCCGCGACCAACGACACGTGTTCGACACCTGTGTGTCGCTCATGGAGTGCGTCCAGCAGATCTCGCAGCCCGTGGTGGCCGAGGTGCCGGGAGTCGCCACCGCGGCCGGCTGCCAGCTCGTCGCTACTTGCGATCTGGCGGTTGCGGTGGACGAAGCGCGCTTCGCCACGCCGGGGGTGAAGATCGGCCTTTTCTGCACGACGCCCATGGTCGCCCTCTCACGGGCCGTAGGTCGCAAACGAGCCATGGAGATGCTGCTCACCGGGGAGTTCATCGATGCGGACACGGCGAAAGACTGGGGCCTGGTCAATTACGTCGTGCCCCGCGAGGCTCTTCGCGAGACGACCGAGCGACTCGCGGCCAAAGTCGCCGAGGCCAGCTCCCTCGTCGTCGCCCTCGGCAAGCAAGCCTTCTACTCCCAGATCGATCTCGATCAGGGGAAGGCGTACCAGTATGCCAAGGAAGTGATGAGCATGAACGCCCTCGCTCTCGATGCGCAGGAAGGTATGAGCGCTTTTCTCGAGAAGAGACCACCGAGCTGGCAGGGGCGCTGACCGATCAGAATTCGCGCCGGGAGATCAGTCGCCAGGAACGTCTTCACGCTCCAAACGATAGAAGGCGCTTTTTCCCGCACGGTGAACCGAGCGGATGCAGTAGCTCCTGGCGAAGTAAGCCTGACAGATCCGACGAAGCTTCATTCTCCAGTCGAGCGCAAGGTTTCTGTCCGCCGCCATCAGATCGTTGATCGTCCGGGGGAGCTCGACCAGGAGCGCGTCTTCGGTCCGGTCGAGCTCGAGCTCATCCTCACAGGCGAGAAAGCCCGAAGGGTTTCGGACTCGATTCACCCGGGGAAGTTTTTCCCACCCCGGCAGCTCGGCCAATCTGCCCTCGCGAGCCTGCTCCACTCGCTCCGAGCGAATCAACCACTCGGCCTCGAAACGGTCCGTGGGAACTCCGCCATGGAGAGGGCTACGGCTCTCGCCGTAGAGGTTCACCCGGTACTTGCGCACGATGGCGCCGAGGCGGTTGATGTTCAGATTGGCGTTGGGCGCCTGAAGAGGGTCGAAGGTCCAGTTGACCAAGTCGATTCCCTGGACCAGAGCGCGGTCGCGTTGCGCCCATTTGAGACGCTCACCCAGGCGCTGACCCCGATAGGCGGGTAGCACGGCAAGCATGTGGGAATGGTGAAAAGGTCTAAGGCCATCCCATCCCGAGAAACCGCAAACGAAGCCGACCATGGCGCCATCGAGCTCGTCATCGAAGGCGCCGATACAGAGACCGCCGAAATGGTGCATCGCCAGGAGGTGCATTTCCGGGACGGCATCGGCCGCCGAGAATCCCCAGACTTCCATCTGGAGTCGAACGCAAGCCTGGTAAT
>DASPGQ010000389.1 GCA_035620555.1 Vicinamibacteria bacterium | reverse complement strand
TCGGCACGACCGAAGGGCCAGTTCAACTGGGCTTCGACGCTCTGGCACGAGTTGGCGCATAGTGTGACCCTCGGCATGACGGAACACCGGGTTCCCCGATGGCTATCGGAAGGGCTTTCGGTGCTCGAGGAACGCCGGGCTCGGCCGGGCTGGGGAGACGACGTGAACCTCGGGTTTCTCGCCGCCTACAAACGCGAGAAGCTTCTTCCCATCGACGAGCTGAACAACGGCTTCATGAGGCCAACCTACCCGCAGCAGATCGGAATCTCCTACTATCAGGCCTCTCTCGTCGCCGAGCTCATCGAGAGAGATTTCGGATTCCAGGCGATCCGCGACATTCTCGAGGGCTACCGGCAAGGGCTCGCCACCAAAGACGTGTTCGGCAAAGTGTTGGGGCTTTCGCTCGAGGCCTTCGATCAGAGGTTCGAATCCTATCTCGAAGAGCGTTTCGACGCCCAGGCGAGCTCGTTGCGGCTGCCGGCGGACGACTCGAGCGGGATGACACAGGCGCCCTCGGTGGAGGAGCTCCGGGCGCGAGCGGCCGAGGACGAGTTCGACTTCATTGCCCAGCTGGAAACGGGGCGGGTGGCGTTTCGAGGCGGCGATCGTGAGACCGCGGAGAAGTACCTCGAGCGAGCCAAATCGCTCTTCCCCGAGTTCGCCGAGGAGGGAAGCCCCTATCTGCTTCTTGCGGAGATTCATGAAGAGCGCGGCGATCTGGAGCGCGCGGCGAGCGAGCTCCAGACCTTCGTGGGCCTCAACGAAAACCACTATGACGCGCACCTGAAGCTCGCCGAGCTCTACGAGAAGCTCGGCGACGCGAAGCGGGCTGCCGCCGTTCTCGAGAGCGCGGTCTATATCTATCCTTTCGAGGCCTCTACCCACCGGAAGCTCGCCGAGCTCAACCGGAACCTCGGACGCAAGAGCGACGTGGTCCTCGAACGCCGAGCGCTCCTCGCGCTCACGACGGACCGCGCCCAGGGCTACTACGATCTCGCGCGGGCCTATGAGGAGGCGGGCGATCGGGAAAGCGCCCGACGCGCATTGTTGCGCTCGCTCGAAATCGCGCCGGGCTTCAAGGAGGGGCTGGCTCTCCTGCTCGAGCTGTCGTCGGGGAGCGAGCGGTGAGAAGCCGCATCGGGATCGCGATCATCGGCCTGGTGCTGGCCTCGGTGACCACGCCCCTCGCCGCGAGTCTGCTTCGAGGCATCGACGTCCCCTACGAGAACTTCCCCTACATCGGACTCTTCACGTTCGTTCGGTTCAAGTTCGTGCCGACGCGATGGGGACGGGGTCCTTATCAATGTGGACTCGATCTGAAATGGAATCACGACTATCCCCAGGCCGAGCGGAACCTGATGACCATCCTCGAGCATCACACGACGATCCAGCCGAACATGGGCAAGGGCAACATCTACGGGCTCGACGACCCGGAGCTGTTTAGCTATCCCTGGGCCTATCTGTGCGAAGTCGGTTTCTGGATGCCGACCGACGAAGAGGCGGAAAGCCTGAGAACCTATCTTTTGAAAGGCGGGTTCCTCGTCGTCGACGACTTCATCACCGAATGGCAGTGGTACAACTTCGAAACGCAGATGCGGAAAGTATTCCCCGACTACCAGCTCGTCGAGCTGGACGTCAGCCACCCGATCTTCGATTCGTTCTTCTACATCGAGACACTCGACTTCGAGCATCCCACCTTCCCCGGCTACAAGCCGGTGTATTACGGTATCTTCGAAGACAACGATCCCGACAAGCGCCTGATGGTCATCGCCAACTACAACCACGACGTCGGGGATTACTGGGAGTGGTCGGGCACGGGCTGGGTTCCGATCGACATATCGAACGAGGCCTTCAAGCTCGGCGTCAACTATGTCATCTACGGCATGACCCATTGATTCGCCGATACCAGGCGGCGGAGAAAGGAAGACCCTTGGCTCACAAAGAAGACGACACCACGGCGCTCGAAAAAGCCGAAGACATCGATCTCGCCGATCAGCTCAAGAAGGCTTACGGAGACATCACCCGTGAGCTCCGGAAGCTCATCGTCGGTCAGGAGGAGGCGATCGAGCAGGTGCTCCTGTCCCTCTTCGTCGGCGGCAACAGCATTGTCACTGGCGTTCCCGGCCTGGCCAAGACTCTGATTGTGCACACCGTCGCTCAGGTCCTCGACCTGAAGTTCGCCCGCATCCAGTTCACCCCCGACCTCATGCCCTCGGACATCACCGGCACCGATCTCGTGCAGGAGGATCCCCAGACCGGAAGGCGGGAGCTCGTCTTCATGCCCGGTCCGATTTTCAACAACATCGTCCTCGCCGACGAGATCAACCGGACCCCTCCCAAGACCCAGTCGGCGCTGCTCGAGGCCATGCAAGAGCATCGCGTCACCATTCAGGGCCGTACCTACACGCTGGAGGAGCCCTTTTTCGTCTTCGCCACCCAGAACCCCATCGAGCTCGAGGGCACCTACCCGCTTCCCGAAGCCCAGCTGGATCGGTTCATGTTCAACATCATCATCGACTACATGCCCCTGGAGGACGAGCTCGAGGTTGTCCGCAACACGACCGCGGTTCAAGACTATGAATTCGCGAACGTCGTGACCGGCGAGGACATACTCGCTTTTCAGACTCTCGTACGAAAGGTGCCCGTCTCGGACGCGATCATGCGATACGCCGTGAGCCTCGCCCGGACCTCGCGACCGGGATTCGAGGGGGCCCCCGACTTCGTGAACAAGTGGGTCGAGTACGGTGCGAGCGTTCGCGCCGCCCAATACATCGTTCTGGGAGCCAAGGCCCGTGCCCTCATGCGGGGTCGCTATCACGTCAGCTACGAGGACGTTCGTGCCCTTGCCCGCCCGGTGTTTCGCCATCGGATTCTGATCAACTTTCATGCCCAGTCGGAGCGGGTGACTTCCGAGAAAATCGTGGACCAGCTGCTGGACGCCGTGCCGGTATCGAAATCCCAGATGTAGCTCGATGGCCAAAAGGTCGGCAATAGAGAACGAGAGACTGGGTCGCTTCGTCGAGCCCAAGGTTCTCGCCAGAATCTCCAATCTCAATCTTCTGGCCAGAAGTGTCGTGCAGGGCTTCATCAGCGGGCTGCATCGCTCGACCTATCTCGGCCGGTCGGTGGATTTTGCCGAGCACCGGGCCTATATGCCCGGCGACGATATCCGACAGATCGATTGGCGTCTGTTTGCCCGCACCGACCGTTTCTACGTCAAGGAGTTCGAGGCCGATACGAACACCAGCTTGACTCTGCTCCTGGATGTTTCCCGGTCGATGAATTTCGGAAGCGAAGGCATTACCAAGCTGGACTACGCTCGTTATCTCGCGGCGTCTTTGGCCGTGTTCTCGCAGAAGCAGCGGGATCGGATCGGACTCGTCACATTCGACGAGGACATCGTCGATTTCGTGCCCCCCTCGGCCAAGCATCTCGAGATCGTGCTGCACGTTATCGACCGGTTGAAATCCGTCGGCGCGAGCAACTACGCCAAGCCCCTGGTCAAAGTAGCCGAGGCCATCCACCGTCGCGGAATCGTGGTTCTCATTTCCGACCTCTACGACGAGCCAGAATCGATCCTCGACTCGGTCAAGGGCCTGCGCTACAAGGGCAACGATCTCATCGTCTTCCACGTGCTCGACCCCGCGGAGCTTAGCTTCCCCTATGACGACGCCGCCAATTACCGGGACATCGAATCGGGTGAGGCCGTTCCCATCATCCCAGATTATCTCCGCGAGGAGTACCGTCGCCTCGTCCAGGACCACGTTTCGCGACTGACGAGAACGCTGGGAGACAACCGAATCGACTACTCGCTCTTCGATACCTCGGTTCCTCTGGACTATGCTCTGTTCCACTACCTCGCGACCCGCGAGCGGCTGACGAGAACGAGATGATGACGAACGCTGGAGCCTCGGGAAGAGTCTCGACGACGAACTAAGGACGATGATGACGTTTCTTTCACCATTGTTTTTCCTCGGTGCCCTGGCCCTGGTAGTGCCGGTCATCATTCATCTCACCCATCGCGAGAAGAAGGACGTCGTCGAGTTTCCCTCGCTCATGTTCCTTCGCCGCATCCCCTATCGTTCCGTTCGCCGGCAGAAGCTCAGACACCTTCTCCTGTTCGCTCTTCGCTGCCTGGCGTTGCTTCTTCTGGTGCTCGCTTTTGCCCGGCCGTTTTTCGAGTCACCCCTAGGAGCGTCCGCCTCGCCTCTGGGACCGCGGGAAACCGTGCTCCTCGTCGATAATTCCTACAGCATGGGTTATCGGGATCGACTGGCTGAAGCGAAAGCCGAGGCGCGCTCCCGGATCGAGTCGCTCGATCCCAACGACCGCGTCTCCCTGATCGTGTTCTCCAACCGTGCCGAGATCATGAATCAGCCCACGTCCGATCGTGAGTCGGTCCTCTCGCTGGTGGATGCCATCGAGCTTTCGGACCGCACGACGCGTTACGAGCCCGCGTTCAAGCTGGCGAAGAAGATTGTGGACGAGTCGGACCGAAACAACCGGGAAGTGGTTCTCGTCTCCGATTTCCAGCGTAACGGATGGGAAGGTGACGAAGACGTTTGGCTTCCCGCGGGTACCTCGCTCATTCCAGTGAATCTGAGCACCGAGGCGACGGAGAATCTCTCCGTCACCGAAGTCGTCCTCGAACGCGACAGTCAATCGGGGCGCGAGCGCCTCACCGCTTCGGCGCGAGTTGCCTTCGCGGCGCCAGCCGATGCGGTGCCCGCTTCCCGCCGCGCTCACGTGGAGCTGAACGGCCGCTCTGTCCAGTCGAAGCCCTTCGAGCTGAATCCCAACACATCTTCGATCGTGAGCTTCGAGCCGTTGACGCTCCCCGCCGGGGTCGCCCGAGGCACGATTCGAATCGACGACGACGATCTGATCGCGGACGACACCTTTCATTTCGTCGTATGGCCCGGCCAGGCGCTCTCCGTCTTGCTGGCGGAAGGGAGCTCTGGACGCGCCGAGCGGCAGCGTCTCTACATCGAGCGGGCGCTCGAGATCGGCGATCGGCCATCCTTCAGCGTCGTTGCGAGACCGATGGGTCAGCTGAGGGCTTCCGATCTAACCGGCAAGGACGTCGTGCTGCTCAACGATGTCTCCTCGGTGAGCGATGAGGCCGCCACTCTGCTCGATCGCTTCGTCCGCGGGGGAGGGGGGCTGATCGTCGTCCTCGGAGAGGCGAGCGGACCCGATGCGTTCTCGAAAGCGGCCTCGAGGCTGCTTCCCGCTCCATTGGCCGGCGTCGTGGATCGTGCGCGTGATTTCGGGGGGACCTTGTCCTATCTCGACTACGGAAGCCCGGTTTTCGAGCTCTTCTCCGCTCCCCACAGCGGCGATTTCTCTTCGGCGAAGTTCTTTCGCTACCGCGCGTACGCCGCCACCATCGGCCACGGCGTCCTCGCTCGCTTCGATGATGGCGCCCCCGCCTTGCTCGAGAGCAAGCTCGACGACGGTCGCATCCTCGTGTGGTCGTCCACCCTCGATACGTTCTGGAACGATCTCGCGCGGCAACCGGTGTTCCTTCCCTTCGCCCATCAACTCGTGAAGTACGCAGCGGGATACACCGAGGCCAATCCGTGGCATTCGGTGGGCGAAGTGACTGACCTCACGCGGTACTGGAAGATGATGGCAGAAAAGCCGGGGGAAGGGGAGCTTCTCGTCACGACTCCGTCGTCGGTGACACGAGCCATCGTCCCCGACGAGGGCCGTCCACTGGTGACGCTCGACGAGCAGGGTTTCTACGAGATACGTCTCGCGGGAACGTCACCGAGCGCGTCGACGAGCTTGGCGTCCAATCTCGATTTAACCGAATCGGATCTCGCCACCCTGGATCCTCAAGAGCTCGTCGCCGCGATAACCTTTCACGACACCTCGGGACCGGCCGAGGGTTCGGTGAGTCAAACACCCGCGGAGCAAGAGAATCGCCAGTCCAACTGGTGGTATCTCCTCGTCGTTGCCTTCGCGATCCTGGCCTGCGAAACGATCCTGTCGAACCGATTGTCGCGTTCGGCCTGAGGCCGGTACCGGGCTCGTGAGGAGGTGCCGTGCCCGCTTCCATCGCTTCACGGTCGCGGAGCGGAACCGGAGCGCGGCAACACCCAAACTGGTTATACTAGAGAGAGTTGGGCGTGGCGTCGCGCGCCCAGGGAGGCACCAACTGGTGGAGAATCCATGAACAGCACCCTCGCCGACGAGTATACCGAGCTCATCCGAGTCATTCGGAGCGTACGCAACCGATGGCGATTGAGGAATGCGCTCAAGGGAGTCGCTTTTCTCATCGTGTTCGGTCTTTCGGCCTTTGCGATCTCAGCTTACGGAATGGAGTATTTCCGTTACAGCGCCTGGTCGGTGCGGTTGTTTCGGATATTCACCTACATGGCGTTGCTGGGGCTTGCCCTGCGCTTCCTCGTGCGCCCCCTCGCCAAGCGAGTCACGAACCATCAGGTCGCCCTCTATATCGAGGAGCACGATCCGTCGCTCAAGGAGGCGGTCTCGAGCGCCGTCGAGATGGGGAGCAGCGAAGAGGGTCGCGCCCGCCAATCGTTGTCGCCCGCCTTCATCAAGAAGCTAATCGAGCAAACCGTCGATCGATGCGAGGCGATCGACGATGGGCAGAGCATCGAGCGGGACGCGTTGAGAAGGAGCTCCGCGGTTCTGACCGCCGTCGCCGTGGCGGGAATGATAGCCGTTCTGCTCAGCCCCGCGTTCATGAGGTACGGTGCCGGCTTGCTTTTGAACCCGATGCGGAGCGCGCAGGCGGCCAGCCCCTACATGATCCTCGTGGATCCCGGCGACGTCGGATTGGCTCGCGGCGCCGATCAGCTGGTGACCGCGGAGCTGTCTGGATTCGATTCCGCCGAAACGGAAATCGGCTTGAAGTCGGATGGGGAGAACGACTGGAAGCGCTGGCCGATGACCCGGGACGAGGAAACGGGACTGTACCACTTCATGTTGTTCGACCTCGATTCCGCGACCGAATACTTCGTCGAGTCGAACGGGGTTCGCTCCGACATGTTCCGCATCGAGGTTTCCGACCTTCCTTACGTGCGGCAGATCGACATCGAGTACCACTTTCCCGACTATACCGGCCTTTCACCCCACCGGGTGGAAGACGGCGGTGACGTCGCCGCGCTTCGAGGGACCGAGGTGCGACTCGAGATCCAGAGCACCGTCAGGGTCGCGGGAGGCATCCTCCAGCTCGAGGAACAAGAGCCGGTTCCCCTCGAGATCCGCGACGACGGAATCTTGACGGCGAGCTTCGAAGTTCGAAACGACACCTTCTATCACATCGAGCTCGAGGCGTTCGACGGGACGTTGCAGGCGGCATCACCTGACTACGCCGTCGAGGTCCTCAAGGATCAACCCCCATCGGTGACGATCCTCAGACCGGGGCGAGACACGAAAGTCAACCCCATCGAAGAGGTCTTCACCGAGGTGAAGGGCGAAGACGACTACGGCCTGGCGAAGCTCGAAATCGTCTATTCGGTCAACGGAGGCGACGAACGGATCGTCACCCTCCACGACGGGGCGGGAAAGAGGGAGTTCTCCGCGGGGCACACGTTCTTCTTGGAGGAGTTCGGGCTCACCCCGGGTGATTTCGTGTCCTATTATGCTCGGGCGACCGACAGCGACTACGTAGGCGGGCCGCAGACGGCGACGACCGATATCTATTTCATCGAGGCTCGGCCTTTCGACCGGCGTTACAGCCAGGCTCAGGGTGGCATGCCGGGTGGCGGTGGCGGCGCGGGAATGGAGGGAACGCTGTCCATTCGTCAGCGACAGATCGTTGCCGCCACGTTCAAGCTCATCCGCGACCGGAAAGAGTACGAGAAGCGCGACTGGGAGGAGAACGTTACCACCGTGGCGCTGATGCAGGGGCGGCTCCGGGAGCAGGTCGAGAACCTCCTCAGGCGGATGAACAATCGAGGCATAACCCAGATGGACGGCGACTTTGCCACGATCAGCGAGTCGCTGCGAAAGGCCATCGAGGAGATGGGGCCTGCAGAGGAGAAGCTTACGGCCAAGGACCCCGATGCGGCTCTTCCTCCCGAGCAGCGTGCGCTCCAGCACCTGCAGCGTGCCGATGCCGTTTTCCGAGACGTCCAGGTCAGTTTCGACGGCGGTGGCGGCGGAGGTGGTGGCCAAGCGGCTTCCGCCGAAGATCTTGCCGATCTCTTCGAGCTCGAGCTCGACAAGCTTCGAAACCAGTACGAGACCGTCCAGCGGGGTCAGCAGCAGTCCGTCGACAATGAAGTGGACGAAGCCTTACAGAGACTGCAGGAGCTCGCCCGGCGCCAACAGCAGGAGAACGAGAGGCTGAGACGTCAAGCCAATCGTCTTCGCAATCAAATGGGCGGTGGAGGTGGCGGCTCGCAGGGCGAGCTCGCCGACGAGACCGAGGAGCTGGCGAGGCGCCTCGAGAAGCTCGCCCGGGAGCACTCTCTCCCCGACCTCATGGACACGGCACGCAGGCTTCAGCAGGCCGCCGATTCGATGCGCCGTACCGGAGCCCGGGGAGACGACGGCGCCCTCGCAGAGGGCCTTGCGGCCCTGGACAAGCTCAAGGATGCGCGGCGGCTATTGGACAAGAATCGATCGGTGAGACTCGAGCGCGACATGCAGGAAGCCGCCGACCAGCTTCAAAGGATCCGGACCCAGCAGGAGCACGTCCGCTCCGACGTCGAGAAACTTCCGGCCGACGGGGCCGACCGGGGCGAGCGCTTGCAGCGGATCTTCGAAAGAAAGGACGAGCTCGCCGACCAGGTCGAGAGCCTGGAATCGCAACTCGATCGAATGGCGCGCGAGTCCCGCGGCGACGAGAAAGAGGCCTCGCGCAAGATCCAGGAGGCGGCCAATTCGATCCGGGATACGAAACTGAAGGAGAAGATTCGTTACTCGAAGGGCGTCGTTCAAGGTCGCTCCCCGGAGTATGCCCAGAACTTCGAACAGCTGATTGGAGAGGACATCGAGTCTCTCGCGAACGAGCTCGGTGAAGCCGCGTCATCGATTGGCAAGTCGGATGAGACCAAAGTCACCGAAGCCATCGATCAGACGAGAGATCTGGTGCGCAACCTGGAATCGCTGTCCGAGCGCATTCGCGACCGAACGGGTGATACCGGTTCCGCGGAAGATCGTCCGGGAGAACGACGGCTCAACGAGCCGGGAGCCGAAGGAGAAACTTCCCGCGATGCCAATCAGGGAGAGCCCTCCGGCAGCCCCGGCGATGGGCAGCAGACGGGGCAGGAGTCAGATTCACCGGGACAGGGCGCGCAATCCGGTGAAGGCGCCAGCAGCCCGGCCGACGGCCCGAATGGGCCGGGCATGATTGGACCGGGTGCGCGCGGCGGGCCGAGCTACCAGCCGGGAACGTTCTCAACCGAGGAGATCCGGCAGCTCCGCCGCGAGTTCCGGGAGCGCGTGACCGACGCGGAGTCTCTGAGACGTGAGCTCGCGCGCCAGAACCTGGAGGTTCCCGATCTCGGGGAGATCATCCGGAGGATGGAGGAGTTCGACCGGAAACAGATCTATCTCAATCCTCTCGGGCTCGAGCAGCTGGAAGAGGAAGTCCTCACCGAGCTCAAGCAATTCGAGTATTGGCTCAGACGGGAGCTCGAAGGCATCGGCGATGAGGAGCTCTTCCTCGCGGGCTCGGAGCAGGTGCCCGCGGAGTACAAGAAGCTCGTCGAGGAGTACTTTCGCTCGCTGTCGCGGGACCGGAACTGAGGACGAACGCGTCTCGTAACGCCGGCTAGATTAGTCTGCCTGCGGGGACTACGCGCCCGGGTTCGATTACGCGATCGTCGCCGACGATCGAGCCGAGTCGAGCGATTTCGGGCACCACCGTCTTGCCGTTGACGTCGATGGAGAGCTCCGTTCCCGGCCGCGCCGGCAGCTTCGTCCCTTCGCCGACACGTACTCGAGCACCGAGGACCGAGCTCGTAATCGTCGATCCGGCGCCAATCCGCACCCCCTCGAAAGTCACGACGTTGTCCAGTATCGCGCCTTCACCGATGCTCGTGCCCTCGCCGATCGCGGAGGGACCAATCAATCGAACCCCGCGTCCCACGGCCACGCCGTCACCGATGAACACCGGCCCCTCGATCTCGACGTCGGCGAGAGTACGTTCCTGGCGCTCGATACCGATTCGCTCGACCCCCAACGGATCGTTCCAGAGCTGGTTCATGGTCTGCAGGACATCCCAGGCATAGGTGAGGGGCATCCACAGATTCCGGATGGGGCATGGGTGAACCCGCTCGCGAGAAGCGAGGAGGAGGACCCAGTCGGGCAGCTCGAGCTCGCCCCGAACGCTCGGCGCGACCTCTTCCAGCAACGCCAAATCGTCGTGCTCGACGCAGTAGGCGCCTACGCTGCACCAGGCATCTGGCGGAGGGTTTCGTGGCTTTTCCACGATGTCGACGATTCGATCGTCCTCGATGGTGACGACGGCTCGGTTCTGAGGGTCCTTCGCTCGCGTGACCAGAAGACCTCTGCCGCCGACAGTGAGCGTTTCGAGATCGTCTCGGTGGTAGAAGTCGTCGCCGTTCAGCACGACCGTGGGACCGGTGAGAAAGGGCTTGGCCGCGATCAGTGCGTGGGCCGTGCCTCGCTGCTCGGTCTGCTCGACGTAGAGGAGTCGCCGCCCTTCGTAACTGGATCCAAAATGCCTCTCGATTTGATGCCGGCGGTAGCCCACGACGAGCAGCACCTCCCCGACGTTCTCTGGAAGCTGCCGGAGCTGGTGCTCGAGAAGAGGCCGTCCCCAAATCGGAATCAGGGGTTTCGGCCGATTGAGTGTCAGTGGGTAAGTTCGCGTGGAGCGACCGGCCGCCAGGATCACGGCCTGCATCGAAGACGAGTCTCTGCGGGAAACGCTCGACATGCTTTCAGGATACAATGAAGACGTTTTCCATGAGCACCGTCGCCCCTCGTCCATCGGTCGCAAGCCTCCAGGTCGCCGACCTCCGTTCGCTCCCTTCGACTGAGCTCGAACGCTTCTGGAAACTGGAGATCGCCATCTGGCGTGAGCAACTCGAATGGGATGTGAGCGCGGCGGTGGCATCGCTTCGTCAGGCGTTCGAGCGGGGAAGCCTGCGAGGCAAAGCGGTGCGCATCGGCGCCAGGACGTCGGCCTTCGGGTACTATCTCGTGGAAGGCGATCGCGCCGTCGTCTCGGGTCTCGGCGTCGTACCCGACGAACGGCCAATGGATGGGTGGAGTCGAGGTGACCTGGCACATATGCTGTTGAGCTCACTCCTGGGCGAGCTGCGGGCACGCCGTATCCGCCGGATCGAGAGCCAGCTGATCACGCCCGATGCTTCCTGGCTCGTCTCCTCTTTCCAGCGCGAGGGATTCAGACTCCATTGGCGCGATTTCCATCGACTCCCGCTCGAGCGTTTTCGCGTGGTCGCGGCCCAGGGTGACGGCGCGCCGTGCTTGCAACTCTTTCGAGCCTGGAACCTCTCCGAGGCATCGGATCTCATGCAGGGGGCTCACCGGGGTGGCGTCGACGCCGAGATGAACGAGCTGTACCGCACGAACTGCGGTTGCCGAAAACTGTTGAACAATATTCTACGCCAGCGGGGCTGCGGAGCGGCGATTGTGGAAGCGTCGGCGATGGCGCGACACCGCGTCAGCGACCGGGCCATGGGGTTCTGCCTCGTGACCGAAACGGCGCGGCACAAAGCCCATCTTGCCCAGCTCGCCGTCGCGCCCGACTTCCAGCGTCGGGGAGTTGGCCGCGCCCTGATCGGCCACGCCGCCGCCCGGCTCTCGAGCCTGGGTTACGAAACGCTTTCACTCATGGTTTCGAGCGGCAACGCCGCCGCGGCGGAGCTCTATCGCTCCGTCGGGTTCGAACCCGCCTTTCGATTCCCGGTTTTCAGCTGGGAGCGCGCCTAGCCAGGCTGCATGACACTTCAAAGACCCGCTGAGCTCGAAAAGCTCCCGAGAAGCTCGATGGTCGTGAGCTCGGGTTGCTCTCCGTCGAGCCCATGAAGGCGGAGTCTGAGGCGGTGCTCCCACACGTCTTCGACGACCACCGTCTGGGTACCGTCCTGCGGTGTTCGTAGAAGCCCGAGCACGAGCTCGCTCACTGCGGGCCAGTCCGGGGGCGTCGCGAATCGTGTCTCGGGCCCCTCGTTTCCACCGGAATCTCCGAGAACTTCGACGCGCTCGACCGGCACTCGTGGCGCCGAGCCATAGTGCAGGCGAATCGCTCGTAGCCGGGACGTTCGGGGAAGCTCGATGTCAAAGCTGAGCAGACCTTCTTCTCCACGCCCTCGATGAGGCTCGATGACGACGAGCGTCTGCCAATCCGTCGTCGCCTGCACCGAGGTTGTCTCTCCATCGGAAACGACCTCGAACACCAGCTCTTTTCCAAAATCACGCACCGGCAGGAGAGCATCTCGATGGTCCGGCAGCGTTCGCAGGATCCGGAGGAGAGTGGGTCTTCTGAAAGCGGGCAGGTGGAGTACGACGTACTTCACATCGAGTGATCTCAGCAAGGCGATCGCATCCGAGGAAGGGAATCGTTGCAGCGCGATCTTCATCCATTGGTGGGACACCGGGATGAAGCCGCTGTCGCCGTTGAGGGTGGATCGGAAACCGTGGTGTCGGGCCCAGAACATGTACCTGGTGTCGATGACCTTGAAGGGAAGCTCGGCGATCGGGCCGGGTCCCGCTTCGGCGAGCCAACGGTAGACCTCGGGAGGCTCGTCGGCGTGGGGCTGAAAGTCATAGGGGAGCGTCACCGACTCGGCGACGAAGAAGAGAGCAATCCCCCCGGCCACGAGCCTTCGGGTGCGTTGGCGATGCATTGTCTCGAACAGCCATGAGATGGCGTAGCCCGACAGGACGGTGAGCGTGAAAAGAGGCAGGAGCCCGAATCGAGTGAGTGCTCGGAGACCCCGGAAGAAAACCACATGCTCGTAGAGGAAGGGATAGAGCGGAAGACGAGGACCCAGCGACACGGCAACGCCGACCACAAGGATTGTGGTGTAGCACAGCAAGATCGAGCGCCGTCCCGGGCGCCGGGCGAGATCCCAGGCGCCAACGACGCCGAGACCGAGAACAGTAAATCCGGGAAAGAGATAGTCGGTGACTTCGCGCCCCCGGAGGAGGACCTCCAATGCCGGACGGTAGAGACGAGCCCCGGACGCTGCGTAGGACCAGGCGGTGGCGGAAAGCGACGCCATCCCCTCGAGATCCCACTCGACGCCCAGTTCCCGATTGACCCATAGGTAAGGGACCGCGAACGGAACGAGCAGGACGGCGGCGGCTCCGAGGGAGAGCACAATTGCGAGGACATCGCGTCCTTCGAGGCGGGCGAAAGGAGTGAGAGTCACGAGCCCGACCGAGAGTGCGACGGCGGCGATGGCACCCAGATAGGTTCCTGCCAGAGCTTGGAGCACGAAAAAAGCGCTCAGCCCGACAAGAAATATCCGTCGTCTCGTGAGAAGAAATCGATGAAGGCTCAAGAGCAACAGAGGAAGGAAGGCGTAGAGCTGCATCTGGATATGAGGAAGTCGGTTGAAGCGAAAAGGTGCGAACGAGAAGAATAATCCCGCGAGCAGCGCTGCGGCATGACTCCCAGTGAGCGTTTTCGCGAGCCAGTACATGGCAAAGGCGGAGAACCAGATGTAGCCGAGGAGCAGGAGGTTGGTGGTCAGCGTCAGGTCGTCGCTGAGCGTGAGGAGCGGAAAGGCGAGCAGGCCATGCAGCGTCAAGTGCTCGGAAAAGGCCAGCGAATGAGGAAGGGGGTAGAACGTATTCGCTTCGAACAGCCGGAGGGGATCGTGTGTGAGCTGGTGAGATACCCACGATATGGCCCAGGCGTTCAACCGCGCGTCTCCGTTGTCGAAGCGGGAAAGGCTGCTCGGCTGCGTCGCCAGTGGATAGGTAAGGATGAGCGTCGCGACGGCAAAGAGCACTGCGGCTTCCAACTGCATCCGCAGCCGGGTCTTGGTGACCGGTGGCGCGATGGGATCGGAATCGTGCCGCGGGACGCGGGCTCCCATTCCCCGAGAGGCTCTGGGGGAAATCGCGAGCCCTCCGGGTCCGTTCGTCCTGGGCACCTTTGGATTCAATCGTATACCGTCCGGTGATTCAAGTAGCGTTGATCTCCCCGTGGCGTTGTGATAGAAGTATGCGTTTTGTCACCAGCTCGTGACATCTGGACGAGCTCCGTTCCGACTTGATTCGCCTATTGACGACCGCATATTCAGCCAAGACGGTGCTCGTTCCAAGAGTTTCCTCGGAAATAGTTGGAACGGCACGAGGAGGACCGGATGAGCCAGGAGGGTAGACATCTCTTCACGTCAGAGTCGGTGACCGAGGGGCACCCCGACAAGATCGCCGACCAGATCTCCGACGCCATTCTGGATACCCTGATCGCTCAAGATCCCGATTCACGAGTGGCCTGCGAGACGCTCGTGACCACGGGTATCGCCATCATTGCCGGTGAGATTACCAGCAAGTCTTACGCGGATTTGCCCAAGATCGTCCGTGACACCATTCGGGACGTTGGCTACACCCGAGCCAAGTTCGGTTTCGATTACGAGACTTGCGCGGTGCTTTCTACCATCAACGAACAATCGCCCGACATCGCCATGGGTGTCGACCCCGGGGGAGCCGGCGACCAAGGGCTGATGTTCGGATACGCCTGCGACGAAACGGACGAGCTGATGCCCATGCCCATCATGCTTGCCCACAAGCTCGTTCGACGATTGAGTGAAGTCCGCAAGAGCGAGATCCTCGATTATCTGCGTCCCGACGGCAAGAGCCAGGTGACCGTCGAGTACGATAACGGCCGGCCCGTCAGGGTCGACACCGTCGTTGTTTCCTGCCAGCACAGCAATCTCGTGAAGATCGAGACCCTCCGCGAGGAAATCGAGCAACATGTCATCCGCGCCGTCGTCCCCGCCGAGTTTCTCGACGCGGCTACGAAGTATTTCATCAACCCCACGGGGCGCTTCGTGGTGGGCGGACCCCAGGGTGATTGCGGCCTCACCGGACGCAAGATCATCGTGGACACTTACGGCGGGGTGGGAAGCCACGGGGGCGGAGCGTTTTCCGGCAAGGACCCGACGAAAGTCGATCGGTCGGCGTCGTACATGTCGCGGTACATCGCCAAGAACATCGTGGCCTCGAAGGTGGCGAAGAAGGTCGAGGTGCAGCTCGCCTACGCGATCGGTGTCGCCGAGCCCGTCTCGGTCATGATCGATACTTTCGGCACTGGCCAGGTCGGTGAGCGCAAGCTCTCTCGGCTCGTTCGCGAGATGTTTCCTCTCCGGCCGAAGGACATCATCGATCATCTCCAGCTCAAGAGACCCATCTTCAAACAGACGGCCGCCTACGGTCATTTTGGGCGCAACGAGCCCGACTTCACCTGGGAGAGAACCGACAAGGCGGAAGAGCTGCGAAAAGCGGCGATCTGAGACTCCGCCCCGCGATCAAGCACTTCGGCGGGGAACGTCCCACCGGGCCTCGCGGCGCCGATGAGTCGGCGCCAGGCTCAAGTCCTCACGTTGAACAATCCGTAGAGCGCGGCCACGCCGAACAGCAAGTTGGGTGACCAGGCGGCAATCGTCGACGGGAGCATGGCGGTATCGCCCATGAAGGCGAAGACCCGAGTCGTCACGTAGTACGACAGCCCGATCGTGATGGCGATGCCAATTCCGTAGAGTGCTCCCTTCTTGCCCGGTGTGAACGAGAACGGTATGCCGATCAGAACCGTTACCATGGCCGCGAGTGGGAACGAGAATTTCGCCTGCCGGGCGACTTCGAGGGGCACGACGTCGAATCCAGCTCGTTTCAGATCCTCGATGTAACGCGTCAGCTCGACGTAGGTCATCTGATCCGACCGCTTCTCCTCCTTTACGAAGTACGAGGGAGGCTCCATGTTGCGAACGAGGAGCTCGTCGAAGCGTTCGATTCTACCTCCGGCGGTGAAGTCGCGCCGCCAGCCGCGTTGTAGGCTCCATCCGCCGGCCTCCGATTCCCAGATTGCCTGGTGCGCATAGTATCGCTCGCGAATACCGAACGGCTCGTTGGCGAATCGATAGATGGCCAGTCCGTTGAAAATCTGCCGCGATGCGTCGTAGTAGGCGTAATTGTAGATGTGCTGGGCTCGACCCATCATCCACCGGCGATCGAGGACGTTGTGCGAGCCGACCGGGCGCCGTTTGATCTCGTCCAAGATCTCGGAAACGCGGCGGTTGGCGAAGGGGAGCACGTACTCCTGTATGGCGAAACATGCACCGCTGACGAGGGCGCCGGACAGAACAACGGGAATGGCGAGTCGGTACAGACTGACGCCGCCGGCTTTCGCCGCGGTCAACTCGCTGGTCTTGGTCAGGATCGCGAAGCACACGAGAGTGGCCATGAGTGTCGCCAGCGGCAGCATGTGAAACAGTATCTGGGGCTGGGCGAAGAAGAGATACTGGAATACGAGCTTGCCCATGACGTTGTTCTCGAACGCATCGGCGATGACGTCGATGAGGAGGCCGAGTACGTAAACGACGACGAGTGCCGCCAGAATCAAGGCGAAATAGCGCGCGAACTCGCGCGCGACGTAACGGTCGAGTGTGTTGGGGAAACGAATGTCGATCCGGGGTATTCGGACGACGACCACCGGCGGTGAGGGCGGCCGCTCGGACCTCGGCCGCCGGCGAGCGAGGCGGCGGACGAGCGAAGCCGCGGCGGCCAGGCGCCCGTGGGATCCTCCGGTCTCGCGTGCCGCGCGTACCAGAAGGAACACCGCACCCAGGCCCATCACGAAGTTGGCGGTCCACATACCGAGAAGGGGAGAGAGACGCCCATGTCTGGCCATACTCTCGCCGATGTCGATGAGGACGTAGTAGAAGAAGATAATCGCCAGACTTACGACGAACCCCCAAGAGCGTCCATCCCTACGATTTCGGATTCCCAGCGCGAGTCCCATCACGCCGAAGACGAAACATGCGAACGGAATGGAGAACTTCTTGTGGATCTCCGTCAGGTAGATGGGAAGCTTCGTTTCCGCGTAAGAGGCCCGGAGCTCGGCCAGGCCGAGCTCGCGCGCACCGCGAGGAACGTCGATGTCCTCGGGGGGGAAGAAAGTCTGGGTTGGAAGCGGCAGCCAGATCTCGCGCGAAACCTGGCGCTGGTAGTCATCGGGTTGATTCTGCGAGACCTGATGGACCTCGGAGTCCTCCAGATAGAATGTCACCGTTCTCTTCACCGAGTCGACGAGGAGCCGTCCGCGTTCGGCGAAGGTGACCCGAGGAGTCTCGGGCCGAGAGAGGTCGGCCACGATCACGTTCTCCCAGGCGTCCGAACTGGTCGGTGTATCGAGGGCGAGAAACATGTAGTTGGGAAACAACCTGTCGTAGAAGACCCGGGGGCGAATCTCCGTTCCCGCCTGAGACGTCATCACCTGAAAAATGAGTTGGCGCACTCGCTGGTTGGAGTCGGGAAGAACCGCGATGATGAGATGAGAAGTCAAGAGCCATGCCGAGGCGGCGGCGAGAGTGATGGGGACGAGAAGTCGGTAGAGACTCACGCCGCTCGCGCGCATGGCGACGATCTCGCTGTCGGCCGCGAGTCGTCCGAGGGCGATCAGCACGCCGAGCAGAAATCCCATCGGAATGGTGAGGCAGAGAACGCTGGGCAGCAGGTTCAGGAATATGCCCAGGGTCTCGCCGAAAGTCGCCGACTGCGTGACGAGGCTCTGAGCGAAACGCAAGATCTCGTTCAGCATGAGGACGAAGGTGAAGACTCCAATTCCCAGGAGGAAGCTCGGGGTGACTTCTCGCAGGACGTAACGATCGAGAATACGCATCGTGCTCGGCGGTAGGCTTACCGCGGCAAGTTAGCACAGGCGTGACCGGGACACTACCTGAGTCCATGGGCCCGAACGAAAGGCGCGATGGATCGGCACCGCGGGGGAGAGTTCCATCTGCGCGAACACCCACGAAGGCTCGATGGATCGAGCCCTTTTCCAATGAGTGAGGGCACCGTCTTCACGACGTCCGACGCTAAACTTAGGGGTATAACGACCTCTCGACTACAATATCTGGTATCCGGCCTCTTGGCCAGGCACAGGGCATGTGCTAGACTCCCCTCTCCGGATGAAGCTGGAACGCGTCGACATCTTCGGATTCAAGAGCTTCGGAGAAAAGGTCGAGCTCACCTTCCACGAAGGCGTCACCGCAATCGTGGGGCCGAACGGGTGCGGCAAGAGCAACATCGCCGACGCCATCGGGTGGGTACTCGGGGAGCAGAGCGCCAAGAGCCTCCGAGGGCAGAAGATGGAGGACGTCATCTTCAACGGAAGCCAGTCCCGTCCGCCGCTCGCCCTGTCCGAGGTCAATCTCCGGGTTTCCCGGATCGACCTGTCTCGCGATGACGACGAAGCCAGGGCTCATTCGGGAAAGAGCGAGGTCCTGGTCACCAGGCGGCTCGACCGCAGCGGCACCAGCGAATATCTCATCGATGGCGCGCCCACCCGTCTGCGAGACGTGCAGGAGCTCTTCATGGGGACGGGCGTCGGGTCCAAGGCCTACGCGATCATCGAGCAGGGAAAGATCGGCCTCATCCTGTCCAGCAAGCCCACCGATCGGAGAGTCCTGATCGAAGAAGCCGCGGGCATCACGAAATACAAATCCAAGAGGCGCTCGGCCGAGCTGAAGCTACAGGCAGCGCAGCAGAACCTGCTTCGCATCAACGACATCGTCTACGAGATCACTCGCCAGATGAACTCCCTCAAGCGGCAGGCGGGAAAGGCTCGCCGCTATCATCGGCTCCGCGGCGCGATGGAGCGACTCGAGCGATGCGTGGCGGTCAAGAAGTTCGCCGTGCTCCAAGCCAAGCTGGCCGGCACTCGAGCGCGGCTGAGTACCGTCGTCGAGGAAGAGCTGCGCCGCTCGACGAGTCTCGCGACCGCGGAAGTCTTTCTCGAGCTGTGCCGCTTGAGGCGGATGGAGAACGAGCGAGAGCTCGACGACACGCGGGAGCAACTACATCGGCTCGAGCTTGCGACGGAGCGGCTCGACCAGTCGATAAAACGGGACCAGCGCCAAATCGTCGAGCTCGAGGAGCGCGGCGAGCAGATCGGTGTCGAGGAAGAGGAGCTCGTTTCCCGTCGCGGACCGCTTCTGGAGCGTCTCGACCAGAGGCGCCGTGAGGAAGAGCTTCTCCTGCGAGAGCTCGAAGGACGCGAGGCACAAACGGAGCTTTGCGAACGCCGGCTCAAGGAGGCGTCGCTTTCTCTCGCCGAGCTCGAGGCGGGCATCGAGGATGCCCGTGCCGAGATCTTGCACCGCGTCAGCAAGATCGCCGCCTTCAACAACTTTCTGCAGGGCGTGCTGGCAAACTTGGAGAAGGTCGCTGCCGAGCTTCTCAAGATCGATGGTGAGCAGCGGGAGCTCGAGGACGAAGAGAAGCGGCTCGGAGCGGCGGCGGTCGAGCTCGCGAACGTGCTCCGAGCGCAGCAAGAGAGACGGGCCGCGCTCAAGTGGGAGCAGACGACGCTTCAGTCCGACCTGGCGAAAGCACGAGACGAGCTCGATAGTCTCGACAACGAAGTGACCCGGGAAAAGGAGACGCTCTCCGAGCTTCTCGGTCGACTCGCGTCGCTTCGTGAAGTCGTTCAGGCACGAGCGCAATTCGGCAGCGGTGCGCGGCTGCTCCTTACCACCGGGCAAGAGCGAGGCATTCGCGTCCTCGGTTCGGTCTCGGACGCACTCGAGGTCGACCGGCGGCTCGAGCGAGCCGCGGAAGCCTTGTTCGACGTTGCCCTACAGCGAGTGCGGGTCGAGAACGAGAACGATGTGGATCTCGCGCGCTCCCTCTTCCGTACTTCGCCGGAAGCGGGACGTTCGGAGCTCCTCGTAGGCACGTTGACGAGGGATTCCGACAGGGGGCTGAGCGCCACTCTCGACGCACTCAAAGCCCGTTCCCTGCCGGGCGTAATCGGTCTATTGAGTGACGGCGTCCGGTCCAGCCCGCAGGAGCTGATACGTTTTCTCCCCGACGCCATAGTGGTCGAGACCTTCGAAGACGCTCTCCGATGTTTCAAGGAAGTGGCCGCACCATACGTGAGCCTCGATGGGGAGATCCTCGCGCCGCCGGGTGTCGTGATACTCGGGGCGGGAGCAGGCGGGGAAGGTCTCCTCTCGACGCGTCGACAAATCCGTGAGATGGAGGAGTCGGTAACCGGCGCGCGAGTGCGGGTCGAGGAGCTCGGCGGCAGACGCGAGCGGGCCGTGAGAGAGCTCGAATCGAAACGAGGGAGACTCAGCGAGCTCCACGAGCAAGGACACGCGCTGGAGAAAACTCTGGTTGGACTCGAGCACGAGACCGCCCGGCTGACCGACGAACGTCGGCGCGCCGAGCGAAAGCGAGGTGTGCTCGCCAATGAGCGCTCGCGCGCGGAGTCGGAACGTTCGGCTCTTCAAGGCAAGAGGATCGACATGGAAGCTTCGTTGGCCGAGGAAGAAGAGGCCAAACGAGCGAGGGAACGGGCGATCGACGAGCTCCGGTCGCAACTGAGCGCCCGACGAACGGGCGTGGACGAGCTCCAGGCAGAGGCAGCGGAGGAGAGGTCCCGTCTTGCCGCTCTGAGAGAACGGCGCGACGCCGTGCGCCTCGATCTCGATCGTATGCTCGAAGGGGCCTCGGAGCTCGACGCGCGGATCGAAGCCCGTCGCAAAGAGAGGGAGGGTCTCGTCGCGCGAAAATCGGCGTTGGAGCAGGGAATCGCCAGGGCAGAGGGGGAGCTCTTCGATGTATCGCGAGCCCGGGGGGAGAAAATCGGTCGTGGCCAGCGACTCGAATCCCTCCTCGCCGAGGAAAACTCCCGGGTGAAGGCGACCGAGGAGGCACTCAAGACCCGACGCCGGGAGCTCGAGGCCGTCCGTGAACAAAAAGCCGCCGAGGAGGTCGTCCTGGCCCGCGAGGAATCGGACGAGCGGCACCTGCGGGAGCACTTCGAGGACTCGTTCAAGCTCACACTCATGCAAGCGGCGGCGATCGTTACTCCTGCCGAGCTTGCCCGGGATGACGGAGAGATGCAGCTGGAGCTGTCGGAGTTGAAACGCAAGCTCGATGCCATCGGACCGGTCAACCCCATGGCGGACGACGAGTACCGGGAGCTCGAGACGCGCCACGAGTTCGTGACCAAACAACGGCAGGATCTCATCGACGCCATCGAGAGCACGGAGACGGCAATCGACCGCATCGATCGGACCTCGAAGCAGAGATTCAGGGAAGCCTTCGATGCGATCAACGAGGGTTTCGGCGAAACGTTCAAGCAGCTCTTTGGCGGCGGCGGCGCCGGCATTCGGCTGGTGGACGAGGACGACGTACTCGAGAGCGGGGTCGACATCATCGCCCAGCCTCCGGGTAAGAGACTTCAGAACGTTCTGCTGCTCTCCGGAGGCGAGAAGGCGATGACGGCCATCGCGCTCCTCTTTGCCATCTTTCGCTACCGCCCGTCGCCGTTTTGCCTCTTGGACGAAGTAGACGCGCCGCTCGACGACGCAAACGTCGGCCGTTTCCTGTCCATGCTGCGGGAGCTGCGCGAGACGACCCAGTTCATCATCATTACCCACAATAGGAAAACCATGGAGATGGCCGACCAGCTCTATGGTGTCACGATGGAGGAGCCAGGGGTGTCGAGGCTCGTGTCGGTGAGTATGGTGGAGCGAGAACAAGCGGAACCGGTGGCGACTTAATCCGACGTCAGCCTCCTGTCTAATTCCGTGGCGGGACCTGTGGTTCGTCAGAAAAGTGATAGACTGCTCGCACGAGTGTTTCGCCTTGAGCATCACCATCGAAAAAGAAGTCAAGTTTCGTCTTGCCGTGCGAGAGGATGGTGAGTCACGGCTCGCGAAGCTCGGCGCTCGACTGACGGCGCCTCGCCACTTCGAGTCGAACCAGCTCTTCGATTCCGAGACCTTCAGAGTTCGACAACGCGGAGCGGCGCTGCGGCTGCGCCGGGTTGGGGACACCGCATGGCTGACATTCAAGGGGCCTCACCACGGAAGCGGTAAGATCAAAGGGCGCCGCGAGATCGAGACGTCTGTCGGAGACGCGAACGCGATCGAGGCGATCCTGGAAGCCCTCGGTTTCCAGGAACGCTTCCGCTACGAGAAATACCGAACCGGCTATCGATGGAAGAACGTCGGTTTGTGCCTCGACGAGACGCCGATTGGGGACTTCATCGAGATCGAGGCGTCGCCCGAAGAGATAGCCGAAGCGGCCGCTGGTCTCGAGCTCGACATGCAGAACGCACTCGTTTCCACTTATCCTCGACTCTACGAGTTGTACAGACAGGAGTCGCCCGACGCTCCCCTGTTCATGGTCTTCCCGGAGGACTCCTCTTCCACGGCATGAGATCGGCTCCGCGCGCGATGATCCTTGCGGCGGGGCAAGGCAAGCGGCTGCGCCCGTTAACGGCGAGCCTCGCCAAGCCCGCGCTGCCGCTTCTTGGACGACCTCTGATCGAGTACACGTTTCGACGCTTGGTGCGTGCCGGCGTACGCGAGGTTGTGGTCAATCTGCATCATCACGCGGAAAGCCTGGAACCCGTTCTCGACCGGGCTCGGGCGCAGTTGGAGGTGCATGAGTCGCGCGAGGCCGAGCTACTCGGTACCGCCGGAGGCGTCAAGAAAGTGGGAGAACGATTGTCGGGGAAGACCTTCCTGCTACTCAATGGTGACACCGTTTTCGATTTCGATCTCTCCGAGCTCGTGCAACGCCATCGAAGCTCGCGGGCCAAGGCCACCCTGGTTCTGCGTTCCAAACGCGGGGGTACGCGATTCTCCAGCGTAACGATCGATGACGACGGCCGGGTTGTCCGGATCGACAAGCGGGACAGAGGTCCGGGACTGATGTTCGCGGGCGTCTGGCTGCTCGAGCCATCAGTGCTGGAGCTCCTTTCGGGTCGACCGGGCGGCCTGGATGTCGAGCTCCTGCCGGCGCTGATCGAGGAGAAGACCGTCTTTGCCTGCGTCCAGGAACGGTCGTTCATAACAGTGGACACTCCCGGACGGTACTGGGCGGCTTCGTTGACGATGGCCCGCGAGGGGCTTTTCGAAGAGGACTGGGGTGTGCGACGCCACTGCGCCCGCCTTTTTCGGGGCGAAGACACGACCCTGGGCGATGGCATGTACCTCGAGGGTTCGGTCGTCCTCGGGGCGCGATGCCGGGTTGGGGCGGGTGCCTGCCTCAAGAACGTCGTATGCTGGGACGACGTGCAGATTCCGGCCGGGGCGGTGCTTTCGAACGCGGTCATCTCCGACGGCGTTCGCATACCCGAAGGGGAAGACTTTTCCGGAAAGTTGTTGATGCGGGTACCTCCCGATCGGACCGAGATCCGAAAGCGTGAAGTGCGGGGTGGGCTCGTAATCGCCTCCCTCGAGATCGGGCGGTCGCTGGGCTTGAGAAGTTGAATCGTGCACGAATTCGCAGCGACCGCAACCGAGCGCTTGAAAGCGCTCGTCGAACGCCTGGCGGCGTCGGAGGTTCGTCAGCTCGCGGGAGATGCCTCCACTCGCTTGTACTACCGGGTCCGTCTCGACGACGACCAGACTCGAATCATCGCGGTTCTTCCCGAGCCATTCGAGCCCGATCAGCTCCCGTTTCTCGACACCCTTGCCCTGCTCCAGACCCTCACCATTCGAGTTCCCCGGGTCTACGAATCGATGGGCCCGGACGGCATCCTTGTTCTGGAAGATCTAGGAGATCGTCTCCTCCAGAACGAAGTAACCCATCGTCGCGCCGACAAACGACAGCTCTATGCGGAAGCGATCGATCTTCTCACGAAGTTACAAATCGGAGCCCGCGACCTCTCGCCGCGAAGCCACCTGGCGTTACGAATCGCGTTCGACGACCGGAAGTTTCGTGAGGAGCTGTCCTTCTTTCGGACCCATTTTCTCGAGGGTTTGAGGGGTGCGAGGCTCGACGTCGAGGACGGGTTGGCCCTCGAAGCGAGCTTCGAGAACATCGCCCGGGAGCTTGCTTCGCAAACCTACGCCCTGTGCCACCGGGATTACCACTCGCGGAACCTCATTCGATGCAGCGATGATGAACTTGCGGTAATCGACTTTCAGGATGCACGCCTTGGACCGCGCGTCTACGACCTGGTCTCACTCATGAACGACTCATACGTGGTGCATACGGTCGAGCTCGTAAAGGAAATGACCGAGCGATTTTCCCGCGCCCTCGGCGTCGACGTCGCGAACGAGTACGATCTTGCGGCTCTCCAGCGAAATTTGAAGGCGTTGGGAACGTTTGGCTATCAAATCGTGCACCGGGCAAACGAGGTCTATCGTCCCTACCTCGCACCGACCCTGGGGCTGGTTCGGGACAACTTGGTGCGAAACTCGCGCTTTGCTACGCTGAGGCGGGTCTTGGCCAGGCAGCTCCCGGAGTTACAGTAAATGGAGAGCACGTCGCGATGAGCAATCGAGGCCAGGTATACATCGAAGAGCTGAGCGCACACGTGGGTGATTCGGTGACACTCCGCGGCTGGCTTCACAACCGGCGCTCCAGCGGAAAGCTGGCGTTTCTGATATTCCGCGACGGAACCGGTTTCATGCAGGCCGTCTTGTCCAAGAGCGACGTGTCCGAGGAGGTATGGGAGCGTTCGAAGACCCTGACGCAGGAAAGTGCCATCGAGCTCCGCGGCCTGGTTCGAGAGGAACCTCGTGCTCCTGGGGGCTACGAGCTCACGGTCGAGGAGCTCGTGTTGCATCACCTGGCGGAGGATTATCCGATCACGCCCAAGGAACATGGGACGAGCTTTCTTCTGGACCACCGTCACCTTTGGCTGCGCTCGAAACGTCAGCACGCCATCCTCCGGATCCGCAACGAAGTCATCGTGGCCGCGCGGCGATTTCTCGACGGTCGCGGCTTTCTGTGCTCCGACACTCCGATCTTCACGCCCAACGCGTGCGAAGGCACCACCACGCTATTCGAGACCCGGTACTTCGACCAGTCGGCCTTTCTCTCGCAGAGCGGGCAGCTCTATAACGAGGCCATCGCCATGGCGGTGGGCAAGACTTACTGTTTCGGCCCGACCTTCCGTGCGGAGAAGTCCAAGACACGGCGTCATCTCATCGAGTTCTGGATGATCGAGCCCGAGGTGGCCTATGCGGAGCTTCAGGACACCGTGGAGCTTGCCGAGGATCTCATCTGCGCCATCGTCGAGTCGGTGCTGGGAAGAAGGAAGGCGGAGCTGGACGTGCTCGAACGCGACGTCTCGCCACTCGAGGCCGTCGGCAAGCCTTTCTACCGCATGACTTACGATGAAGCGGCGAAGAAGCTCGCCGACAAAACCGGCTTCGAGCCGGGAAACGATTTCGGGGCGCAGGACGAGACCGCGCTCGTGGAAGAGCTCGACCGGCCGCTGGCGGTGACCCACTACCCCACGTCGGTGAAAGCGTTCTACATGCAGCCGGATGCCGATCGTCCCGACCGGGTGCTGTGCGTGGATATTCTCGCGCCCGAGGGTTACGGCGAGATCGTGGGCGGCGGACAGCGGATCCACGACCTGGAGCTTCTCCGCGCCCGCTTGAAGGAGCATGGCCTACCCGAAAAGGACTTCCAGTGGTACTTGGACTTGCGGCGGTTCGGCAGCGTGCCGCACTCGGGCTTCGGCATGGGCATCGAACGTCTGGTCTCCTGGATCTGCAAGCTCGATCATCTCCGCGAAGCGATACCCTTTCCTCGCATGCTGTATCGTTTATCTCCGTGAAATGCCGTGGCGGGACCTCTAGCTGATCGTCCGCCACGGCTCGGCCTCTGCGGCGCTGCGCGCCGATCTCGCGGCAGATGCGACCGGCGCCGCTCGGGAGGCCTGCACTAAAAAGATGGTTCAGCGCGCGAGGGCTTGACGGAGTCGTGCCGCCGCCTCGGAATGGCCTCCGAGCTCGGCCCAATCGAGTGCCGTCCGGCCGTCGTTCGACCGCACACTGACATCGGCACCGGAGTCGATGAGAAATGATACCGTCTCCGTGGCACCCGCGGACGCGGCACAGGTGAGCAGCGTGAACCCCCTCGGTCCTCTCAAGTTCACGTTGACTCCAGCGCCGAGCGCTGCCCGAAGAACGTCGCGATGCTGGCACCCGGCGATGGCGGCGCGCTCGATGACGTCACGTTGTGCCCCGGCCTGGAGAAGCCTCAGAAAGACCCAGGTGCTTCCCTGCCGGGCAGCGAACGTAAGTGCGTTCTCGCCCGTCGTTTCGATCCCCGTACCCTCGCGGGTGGGATCGGCACCGGCGTCGAGGAGGACCAATACCATCTCGATGTCGCGCCTTTCGATCGCCGTCATGAGCGGTGTCTGATAAGAAGAGGTGTCGAGTGCGTCGACGTCTGCACCCGCTTCGATGAGTCTCGAGACTTCGGCTCGATTCCCCGCACGGACGGCCTCATCGAGTCGCTCTTCGAGGCTCTCGATCGCCCCCGCGGCCCGGAGCTCTGAAGCGATGTCCGTGCGGCCGGCTTCGAGGGCGACGCTGAGAGCACTGGTCCCGAGATCATCTCGGCGTGAGATGTCCGCTCCCGCAGCGATCAGCCGCCGGACCGACTCGAGAGAGCTCTGTGCCGCGAGGATGAGGGCGGTCCGCCCGTAGGCGTCTGCCGCGTCGACGTCAGCCCCCGCGGCGATGAGACGTTCCGCCGTCTCGACATCGTCCTCCATGACGGCGAGCATGAGGGGCGTTCGCCCCGCATCGTCCCGCTTTTCTGGCTCGGCCTGCTGACCGGTGCCGAACGCCAGGAGGATCACCAACGTTTCGAGCACGGGACCCATCATAGCATCGCGTTGACGTACTGGATGCTTCTCGCCGGGTGAGTTAACCTAGCAGGTTGATGAAAAAGGGAACCAAAGTCGGATTCGTCAGCCTGGGCTGCCCGAAAAATCTGCTCGATACCGAAGTGATGCTCGGGCACCTGAAGGTGGCGGGTTACGAGATCACGCCCCGTCCCGAGGAAGCACAGGTTTTGGTGGTCAACACCTGTGGTTTCATCGAGGCCGCCAAACAAGAGAGCATCGACGCCATTCTGGAGATGGCGCGTCACAAGAAAGGCGGCAACTGTCGTCGTCTCGTTGTCGCCGGCTGCCTTGCCCAACGTTACGCCGGGGAAATCGCCACCGAGCTGCCCGAAGTCGATGCCGTCATCGGCCTCGATCATCTCGACGGAATCGTCGAGGCCTGTCGTGATGGGGAGCGGCGAATCGCCTCGCTCGCGGCCGATGGCAGTGCGGCCTATCTCTACGATCATCTGGCACCCCGAATCACGACGACACCGGCCCACTATGCGTTCGTAAAGATCTCCGAAGGGTGTGACTATCCCTGCACGTTTTGCATCATCCCCAAGATTCGCGGGGCTTACCGCAGCCGCACTCCTGAATCCATCCTTGCCGAGGCCGAAGCCCTGGCTTCTCAGGGAGTTCGCGAGCTTGTGCTCGTGGCGCAAGACACGACTCGCTACGGAGTCGAGCTCGGGTTGCGCCACGGTCTGGCTGAGCTGGTGCGACAGCTCGCTCGGGTGACGGGGATCGAATGGGTGAGATTTCTCTACGCCTACCCGACGACGGTCGATGACGAGGTCCTTCGCGCCATGGTGGAGGTGCCGGGCGTTTGTCGCTATCTAGACATGCCACTCCAGCACGCCAGTAACCGCGTGCTGAAACGGATGAAGCGCCCGGGCTCGAGGCGCAGCAACGAGGCCCTTATCGAGCGAGTGCGGAAAGCGGTACCCGGTCTCGCGCTACGCAGCTCGTTCATCGTGGGGTTCCCTGGTGAGACCGAAGACGACTTCGCGGAGCTCATGAGCTTTTGCTCCGAGATGGAGCTCGATCACGTGGGCGTTTTCACCTACTCGAACGAAGAAGACACCGAGGCTTGGGTCGAGAAAGAGGCGATCCGCTCCGCAGAGAAGGAGCGTCGGCGGAACCGGCTTATGGCTCAGCAAAGGGAGATCTCAGCCCGAAAGAACCGCTGGTGGGTGGGACGAAGGACGAAGGTTCTCGTCGATGGACCCTCGGAGGAAAGCGATTTGTTGCTGTCGGGGCGAACCGAACGACAGGCACCGGGCGTGGATGGGTGCGTTCTCATCAACGACGGCGTTGCTCTCGCCGGAAGCTTCGTGGAGGTGCAAATTACCGAGGCCCACTCCTACGACCTGATCGGGCGGATCGTCACCGAAGCCGCACCCATCTCGGCGAGCGCTTGAATTCGGTAGGGGGCTTAGACTATATTGGACCGAGTTGACGGGAGACACGGAGTGGGCACCGTGCCCACTTTTTTTATTGGTTTGAACGCTCGAAGCTTCTTTCGCGCGACTCCATAGCAAAGACGAGGTGATTGGACGAGGTGGTTGCAACCCTGGCCCCGTCTCTCGATCCGATGATGTACGCCGACGCATTGCTACCGACTCTCGAGACGCTGGCACGCCGCGCCGCCGAGGCCGAAGGGGTTTCGCTCGGCTGGGTGGAGCTCAAGCGCCAGGGGAGCTCATGGGTCCTCCGCGTCTTTATCGACATCGACCGTGAAGATCGCGGCGTAGGGCTTCTCGACTGCGAAAGGGTCTCCGAGCGTCTGGGCGTGCTATTGGACGTCGAGGACCCCATCGATAGCTCCTACACCCTCGAGGTCTCGACGCCCGGACTCGACCGGCCCCTGCATGGCGAGAGCGACTATCAGCGATTTGCCGGGAAACTGGCGAGGATCCAGACCAAGGAGGCCCTCGACGGTCGGCGCCGTTTTCTCGGCCGCCTGGGGGGCATTGTCGAGGGCGGAGTCGAGCTCACAACCGTCGAAGGGAAGACTCTTCGTATCCCCCTGAGAGCGATCGAAAAAGCGCGTCTCGAAGTGGAGCTTCCGCGCCGCGAAGAGGGAAGGCGGCCATGAGCTCGCTCTATCAGCTCATCGAGCAGATCGGCCGTGAAAAGGGCGTCGACGCCCAGGTGATCATATCCGCAGTGGAGGACGCCATTCTTACGGCGGCCAAGAAATACTACCGGACCGAGGAGGATTACAAGGCCCGCTTGAACCGCGAGACCGGACACGTCGACGTGTTCCTCGTCAAACGGGTCGTCTCCCACGTCGGGGATCCTTCCGAAGAGATATCACTGGACGAAGCGAGACGCCTCGACCCGAAGGCCGAGCTCGGAGGAGAGGTGGAGCTCCACAAGCCGACCGCGGCATTGGGTCGCATCGCTGCTCAGACCGCCAAGCAGGTCATATTTCAGAAAGTTCGCGAAGCGGAACGAGACCATATTTTCAGCGAGTACGGGGACCGGGTCGGACAGCTCGTCACCGGTATCGTGAAGCGTGCCGAGACGGGCGACCTCGTCGTGGATCTGGGCAAAACCGAAGCTCTCCTGCCCCGGAGGGAACAGTCGCGGGCGGAGGTCTTCAATCCGGGTGAACGCATACGGGTGGTCATCGTGAGAGTCTCCCGAACGCACCGGGGACCTCAGGTCATCGTGTCCCGAACCGACCCGTCGCTTCTCGCCCGGTTGTTCGAGATGGAAGTCCCGGAAATCTACGAGGGAACGGTGATCGTAAAGAATGCCGTTCGAGAGCCCGGTGATCGCGCCAAGGTCGCCGTGTTCTCGAAGGACAAGGATGTCGACCCGGTGGGAGCCTGCGTGGGGATCAAGGGAGCCAGGGTACAGAACATCATTCGGGAGCTGCGGGGGGAGAAGATCGATATCGTCGAGTGGGACGATGATCCGCGGACGTTCGCATTGAACGCCCTCAACCCTGCGAAAGTGAGCCGGGTCGCAATCGTCGACGAGAAAGAGAAGATCATGGAGGTGATCGTCGAGGACAAGCAACTCTCGCTTGCTATCGGCAAGCGGGGACAGAACGTCCGGCTGGCCGCACGCCTTCTCGGCTGGAAGATCGACATCAAGAGCGAGGAGGAGAAGAAACGTGAGGTCCAGAGCCAGATGGATGCGGCCATGGCTTCGGCCGAGACCGACATCCGCGTCCTCGAGGGAATTGGAGAAAAGACTCTAAAGAAGCTCGTCGCCCATGGAATCACTTCGCTCGAGAAGCTTCTCGCCGCCCCGGACACCGTCCGAAACGTTCCCGGAGTCGGCGACAAAACGGCCGAGAAGCTGGTGGTCGCGGCTCGAGCCTACTTCGACGAGATGCGCCCGGGGGCGGAGAACGCTCGGGTATCCGAGGAGCCGGAGTCCGCATCCGCGGCCCCGGAAGTCGCCGAAGGTGGTCTCGAGGACGCATCGGGAGGTGAGCTGTAGGATGGACAAGGTCAGAGTCTACGAGTTGGCCCGGGAGCTGGAAATGACGAGCCCCGAGACCATCGAGCTGCTCAAATCCAAGCTGAAGATCCGTGTCAAGTCGGCCTCGAGTACGATCGAAGAGGATACTGCCACCAAGCTCAAGCGAATGCTTCGTCTCGAAAAAAGCGGAGCGCGTCGCCGAGAGAAGCTTCCCGCCACCCTCGCCGCCGAGGACGACACCCAAGCTCGGGCGAAGGCGGCTCGCCACCGGCGAGCCGAGAAAGCGCGCCAGGCTCTTCTCGCCGAGATGGAGGCCGAAGAACGGGCGAGGCAACAGGCAAAGAAAGAGCAGGAAGAGCTCAAGCGCAGGGAGAAGGAGAGGGAAGAGGAAGCCGCTCGGGCCGCCCAGGCCGAGAAGGAGAGGATTGCCGCCGAGGAAGCGGATCGTGTCGCAGCCGAGCTCGCCCGCGAAGCCGAAGCCGAGCCAGAGACGGTTGAGGCTGTCGCCGAAGTGGAGGCTCCGCCGCCACAGCCCGTCGTCGTCGAAACCAACGAGCTTGGCGCGGCCGCCAACGCTCCGGCTGCGGTCGAAGTGGAGGAGAAGGAGGTTCGAGCCGAGTCGGTGAGCCCCCCAACGGCTCCACCAGAGCCGCGCCCACCCGCTCGAGAGGAGCCCCCGGCCGCGGCGCCTCCGTCGACACCACCATCGCCGAAGGCCTTCGTCCCCGGGCCCACGTCTCAGTACATCCGGCCGCGGCCGGCGCCTCCGCCCAGATCGCGGCGAGAGGAGATGAAGCCGGTTCCCGCCCCACCGAGACCGGCGGCTCCGATCAAGACCGTACGCGCTCGTGGCGCGGAAGCGAAGCCGAAACGCAAGCAGAAACGCGGGCCCCAGCGGTCCGCGGCGGTCGAAGTCGCCGAGCACGCCTTGCCCGAGCCCGCGCCGCGCATCGAGGAGCGCCGCATCGAGGTCCCCGAGATTCACCGCAGCGTGACTCTGACCGAAGGAGTCACGGTCAAGGAGCTCGCCGAGAAGCTCGAAGTCAAGCACAAAGACGTGATCAAAGTTTTGCTCGGCCGCGGAGTGCTCGCGACAATCAATCAGACTCTCGACGCCGAAACGGCGACCGAAGTGGCCAAGTCCTTTGGCGCCGAAGCCGAGATCCTGAGTTTCGAAGAGGACGTGCTTCGTGAAGAGAGCGTCGAAGAAAAGCCCGAGGACCTGGCGTCTCGCGCACCGGTCGTCACGGTCATGGGCCATGTCGACCACGGGAAGACCAGCCTGCTCGATGCCATCCGTCAAACCAAGGTCGTGGAGAAGGAAGCGGGGGGTATCACGCAGCACGTGGGCGCCTACTCGGTCGATGTCAACGGCCGGGGGATTGTGTTTCTCGACACACCGGGTCACGAAGCGTTTACGCTGATGCGAGCCCGAGGTGCCGGGGTCACCGACCTCGTAGTGCTCGTGGTGGCGGCCGACGACGGAGTCATGCCGCAGACGAGGGAAGCCATCGACCACGCGCGCGCGGCCAACGTTCCCATTCTCGTCGCCATCAACAAAGTGGACAAGGCCAACGCCAACCCCGATCGCGTGAAGCAGCAGCTCGCCGAGCTCGATCTGTCTCCCGAGGATTGGGGCGGCTCCACCGTCTACTGCGAAGTCTCGGCGAAGAAGAGACAGGGTCTCGACTTGCTGCTCGAAATGATCCTTTTGGTGTCCGACTTGCTCGAGCTGAAAGCGAATCCCTCTCGCGCAGGAATGGGAACGGTGCTCGAAGCCAAGCTCGACAAGGGCAAAGGCCCCGTGGCTCATGTGCTGGTTCAGAATGGGACCATCACCGTGGGAGACCCGTTCGTCGCCGGGGCGGCTTACGGTAAGGTGCGAGCGATGTTCGACGACCGGGGACACAAGGTGAAGAGTGTCGGCCCGGCCGCTCCCGTCGAGATCCTGGGCCTGACGTCGCTTCCCCAGGCGGGCGAGCAATTCCAGGTCTTTGCCGACACCGCGAAAGCACGACAGATATCCGAGTTCCGTCAGCAGAAGCTGAGAGAGCGTGAGCTGGCCTCGTCGGCGCGACTCACACTCGACGCGCTCCACCAGAAGGTGAAGGAGGGCTCGGTCAAGGAGCTTCCCATCGTGCTCAAAGCGGACGTCCAGGGTTCGGTCGAAGTGCTCGAAGATACTCTGACCAAGCTGTCCACCGACCAAGTCAAAGTTCGGATCATCCGCGCCGGCGCTGGCGCCATCACCGACACCGACGTCATTCTGGCCTCGGCGTCCAACGCGGTGATCATCGGATTCAACGTGCGCCCCGAGAGGACGGCGAGTGAGCTCGCGGAAAAGGAAGCGATCGACATCCGCCTCCACACGGTGATTTACAACGTGACCGACGAACTCAACAAGGCCATCGAAGGTCTCCTCGAGCCTACGTTCAAGGAGGTCGTGCTGGGGCGGGCCGAGGTCCGTGAGCTGTTCAAGGTCCCTCGCGTGGGTACGGTGTCGGGATGCTACGTCATCGAGGGGAGGATCGCCAGAAGCGCCGATGCCCGACTGCTGAGGGACAACGTCGTCGTCTTCGAGGGCAAGCTCGGGAGTCTTCGCCGCTTCAAGGACGACGTCTCCGAGGTCAAAGAGGGTTTCGAATGCGGTATCGGCCTGGCGGGTTACAACGACGTGAAAGTCGGCGACGTCATCGAAGCCTTCGCGATGGAAAAGGCATAGAATCGGCTCGGATACGAACGCGGAGCTTCCATCGTGCGAGGGGCGCCGGCAACGGGAGACGAGCGCGGATAGGCGACGACGCTCATGACTTGCGCCGGTGCCACCCCAATCGGTGAATCCGATCTTTTGCCGATAACTCAAGTCGTGTCGAGTCGAGCCAGAGCGGATCGAGAATCCGGTGCACCGATCGTAGGCCTCATCGTCATCGAGCTACATTTTCCCGAGGCGCGCTCGTTGAAAGCCAAGCGAATCACGGTGAAGTCGATCAAAGACCGGCTCAAGCGACGTTTCAACGTCGCCATTGCCGAAACGGGCTATCTCGAACTGTGGCAACGGGCGGAGCTCTGTGCCGTTTCGGTGAGCGGGACTCGCTCGGTGCTGGAATCCGAGCTCGAGGCGGTCAGCCGCGAGCTCGAGCGGCATTTTCCCTCCGAGCTCGTTGGGATACGTCTCGAGCTCTACGAGTAACCGATGACTCGACGCCGCGGCGAGCGCGGGATACGACCCGAGCGCGTGGCCGAACAGCTTCGAATGGACACGGCGGAGATTCTGCAAAACGAGATCAAGGATCCTCGAGTACGACTCGTCACCTGCACCCGTGTCCAGGTGAGCTCTGACCTCAAACATGCCAAGCTATACGTGAGCGTGCTGGGCGACGAGAACACACGGAAGAAGGCGATGGACGCCCTCGAAGGGGCGACGGGGTTCGTTCGGCGACGGCTGTCGGAACGGCTGGGGCTTCGGGCGGCACCCGACATTGAGTTCGTTTACGACCCATCGGTCGAATACGGCATTCGTCTCGAGGAGCTGATTCGCGAGACACGCGAGAACGAAGGAGACGACACGTGAGCCTGACGGGGACTCTCCTCGTCGACAAACCAGAAGGCCTCACCTCGCACGACGTCGTGCATCGCCTTCGTCGCGCCACGGGTATCCGGCGGGTCGGGCACACCGGCACGCTCGATCCCTTCGCCACCGGTCTCCTCATCCTGTGCATCGGTCGTTCCACCCGACTCGCCCGATTCTTGAGCCCTTTGCCGAAGGACTACGTTGCCACGGTGCGATTCGGCTTCGCCACGGATACTTACGATCGCACTGGCAAGATCGTCGGGGAGCCGATCGACAGGTGTCCCCCAGAGGACGAGATTCGGGACGCGTTGTCCACGTTTCTAGGCGTCCAGGATCAGATACCGCCCCCCTTCTCGGCAAAGAGAGTCGGCGGTACGCGTTCCTACCGTCTCGCACGGGCAGGCAAGGCGGTCACTCACGAGGCCGTACGGGTGCACGTGCGCGGAATCGAGTTGCTCGAGCTCGCTCCGCCCCTTGCCCGCTTGTTCGTGTCGGCGTCCGGTGGAACTTACGTTCGCTCTCTCGCCCATGATCTCGGTCGGAGGCTCGGGATGGGCGCCCATCTCGAGGCGCTCCGGAGAACCGCCATCGGCTCGTTCAAACTAGATGAAGCCCTGCCTCTGAAAGACGTCGAGGAGCTGGCGGCCAATCGGCGGCTGCAGGAACGGATTCTCGCACCCAGTACCGCCCTGCGTGATCTCGCGGCGGTCACCGTCGGTCACGACGCGGCGTCGTCGATAGCGCTCGGGCAGGACCTTCCCTGGGCCGGGAGCCGTCTCGATGGCTCGGTACGAGTTCTCGATCCCGACGGCGAGCTCGTCGCCGTGGCTGGTCTCGGGGGTTGCGGAAGCTCACTTCGGCCGCTCATGGTTTGGGCTAGCGAAAAAGCCCATAGAGTCTAATCCTTTACACCGATCTTGCCCTGTGCTACCATTCCGCAAGCAAAAAAGAAAGGAAAAGAGATCCAAGACGGAGGACCTGTTATTGACGCTCACCAAGGACAAGAAGACCGGCCTGATCGGAGATTACCGACTCCACACGAACGACACGGGCTCACCCGAGGTCCAGATTGCGATCCTCAGTGAGCGTATTGGTTACCTCACCGAGCACTTCAAGACCCACGCCAAGGACCATCACTCGCGCCGGGGACTGTTGAAGATGGTCGGTCGGCGGCGCCGGCTCCTGGACTATCTGAAGAAGAAAGACATCGGCCGCTATCGCGGAGTCATCCAGAGACTCGGTATTCGCAAGTAAAATATGTCGGTTCTGGCTGCGTTCGACCCTACGGTACGTAAGGTACCGCAGCCGCTCGGAATCGATCGACTTTAGACCGAGTCCCTTCCTTCCTTGGTGGGGCCGCCGTCACGGCGGTGCTGATTACCAGCTGATCTAGATCGAGACCACTATTACGACACCGGATCGGCGTGACTTGCAGGAGCTCCGGACGAGAAGGAGTAAGAGGGAATGATGCATCGCAAGGAAGTTCAAATCGGCGAGCGTGTCCTCACCATCGAGATGGGGAAGTTGGCCAAGCAGGCTAACGGCGCGGCACTAGTACGAATGGGTGACACTGTCGTTCTGATGACCGCATGTGCGTCCAAGGATGTTCGGGAAGGAATCGACTTTCTTCCCCTGACGGTCGACTACCGAGAAAATTTCTACGCCTCGGGCAAGATACCCGGAGGCTTCTTCAAACGGGAAGGCCGACCGAACGAAAAAGAGATCCTCACCAGTCGTCTCATCGATCGGCCGATTCGCCCGCTGTTTCCCGATGGCTGGCATCATGAGACGCAAGTAATCGGTCTCGTACTGTCGACCGACAAGGCGAACGACTCGGATGTTCTAGCGGTCACCGGGGCCTCGGCCGCCCTCTATTGCTCCGACATCCCGTTTCCCACACCAGTCGGTGCGGTGAGAGTCGGTTTCGTCGACGGCGCATTCGTGATCAATCCGACGTTCGAGCAGCTGAAGATCAGTGATTTGAATCTTACGGTGGCGGGCTCTGGAGAAGCCATCGTGATGGTGGAGGCCGGCGCCAATGAAGTGCCCGAGGCTCAAATGGTCGATGCTCTTGCCCTCGCTCACGAGGAGATCAAGAAGCTGACCGCCATTCAGGAAGAGCTGTTCCAGGCCCTGTCACCGACGAAGCTCGAGGTAGTGCCCCGCGCTCGGAACGAAGCGCTCGAAAACGAGGTCGAGCAGAGTTTTCTGGAACATCTCGGCGAAGCCATGCGAACCAAGGGCAAGCTCGACTCGCAGCGCGCGGTGGATCGCGTGCACAAGAGCCTCAGGGAGCAAATGGCGGAGCGTGAGCCCGAACAAGCGGCGGAAGCCGAGGCTGCTCTGAAACGGCTCTCGGAGAAAGTGCTCCGCGACGAGGTTCTGGAGAAGGGGCGCCGACTCGACGGGCGTGAATTCGATGAGGTTCGAGAAGTCACTTGCGAGGTCGGGGTGCTTCCCCGCACTCACGGCTCGTCGCTGTTCACCCGGGGGGAGACACAGGCTCTCGTCACGGTAACGCTCGGAACTTCGGATGACGTCCAGATACTCGACTGGCTGGAAGGAGAGTCGGAGAAACGCTTCATGCTCCACTACAACTTTCCTCCCTTCTCGGTGGGGGAGGCGCGGTTTCTTCGCGGACCGGGGCGCAGGGAGATCGGCCACGGAGCGCTGGCGGAACGCGCGCTCCTGCCCGTCATTCCGGGTGAGAACGAGTTTCCCTACACCATCCGGATCGTCTCGGACATCCTCGAATCGAATGGCTCATCCTCCATGGCGAGCGTCACCGGCGGATGTCTTGCCCTGATGGATGCTGGCGTTCCCTTGAAAGCGCCCATTGCCGGGATCGCTATGGGGCTGATCAAGGAAAGCGAGAAGTATGCCATTCTCACCGACATCGCCGGTGCCGAAGATCACTATGGCGACATGGACTTCAAAGTCGCCGGCACGGCGAACGGGATTACAGCGCTTCAGATGGACATCAAGATCAAAGGGTTGACCCGGGAGATCATGGCGGAGGCGCTAGAACAAGCGCGGCGTGCGCGCATGTTCATTCTCGAGAAAATGGCGGGCGCCCTTAAAGCCCCTCGTGCGGAGATCTCCGCCTACGCTCCCAGGATCTTCACGATGAGGATTCCCACGGACAAGATCCGAGACGTCATCGGACCCGGGGGTAAGATGATTCGGAGCATCATCGAGAGGACGGGCGTCAAGATCGATGTCGAGGACGATGGGAGCGTGGCCATCGCCTCCGTGGACGAGGCATCCGCCCGAAAGGCAATCCAAATCATCGAGGAACTGACCGCGGTCCCGGAGATCGGGAAGACTTACTTAGGAAAAGTTCAGCGGATCGTGGACTTTGGAGCCTTCGTCGAGATCCTTCCGGGAACCGACGGCCTCTTGCACATTTCCGAAGTCGCGGATTATCGCGTGAAAGACGTGCGGAGCGAGATGTCGGAGGGAGATCAGATCCTGGTGAAGGTCATCAATATCGACCCCCAAGGCAAGGTCAAGCTGTCGAGAAAGGCGGTCTTGCGGGAACAGGCGGGTTTGCCGCCTGAAGAGCCGCAGATGCCTCG
>DASPGQ010000388.1 GCA_035620555.1 Vicinamibacteria bacterium | reverse complement strand
ACTTCGTTAGACCCCTCGTTCACATGTCCGCCGTCGAAGCCGAGCACGAGCGCTACTTCCGCGAGAAAGTATCGAGTCACTGGCTGAGTCGTATCGTCCCCTTGTGGCGGGCGCCTCGCGAAAACGGGGATCTGTTGAACGACGTGAGGCGGACCGTTACAATCCACGAATGAGAGGGACAGCCGCTCTCTTACTCGTTGCCGGCCTCGCGTCACCCCAAGACTATCCCCCCGCGCCCGGATTCGACCTGGACGGTTCCGATCCCGAGGCCGTGAGCATCGCGAATGAAGTGATGGAGGCTCTCGGCGGTTACGAGGCCTGGAACGAGACGCGCTTCCTCACCTGGAAGTTCTTCGGCCGGCGTACGCACGTCTGGGACAAACACACCGGGAATCTCCGTTTCGAGAACGAGGGCACGATCGTCCTGATGAACTTGAACACGAAGCAGGGTCGCGCGTTCGAGAACGGCGAAGAGATCTTGGATGATGCGAAGCGGGAGGAGGCACTGCAGCGGGCTTACGGGGCCTGGATCAACGACGCGTATTGGGTCTTCATGCCGTACAAGCTGAAGGACACGGGCGTAACCTTGAGGTACCTGGGCAACCGCACGACCGAAGCAGGTGCGGAGGCGGATGTCCTCGAGCTCACCTTCGAGTCCGTTGGCCTCACGCCTGAGAACAAGTACCACGTGTACGTCGACAAGACGACTCGGCTCGTCACCCAATGGGACTATTATCCGAAGGCGACCGACTCGGAGCCCGGCTTCAAGATTCCCTGGCAAGATTGGAAAAGATACGGCGCCATCCTGCTTTCCGCGGATCGGGGAGAGCGCAAGCACGAGAACTTGGCCGTTCTCGAGAACGTCCCCGACTCCGTATTCGAGAGCCCGGCCCCTTTGGACCCGCTTGCCTACGCGAGGTAGAGTAATAAGTTGAACCGTGGAGGTGGGCTGTGAGAAGACGTGGGGCCTCGAGACCGTCTGGTCTCTTCGCACTTGCCGTTTTGGCCGCTAGCATGGTGAGTTGGGTCTCGGGAGAAGATGCCTCCTACATCAAGGAGATCGAGAGCTGGCGTTCGGAGCGCGAGACCGACCTCAAGGCGGACGGAAGCTGGCTGACGGTAGCCGGTTTGTTCTGGCTCCGGGACGGGGAAAGCTCGGTCGGCGCCGACCCGACGGCCGACTTCGTGCTGCCCGAAGGCTCCGCACCTCCTCTAGTCGGTACTTTCTCTCATGCGGGCGACAAGACGACGTTTCGGGCGGCCGATGGCGTCGAGGTCACGAAGGACGGAGCGCCTATCCGGACCTCGGTGCTCGAGCCCGGCGAGAAGAACGCACTCGCGATCAAACGGCTTTCCATGTGGCTGCATCTCAGCGGGGATCGGAAGGCGATCCGATTGCGTGATCTCGATAGTCCGATTCGCAAGGAATTCAAAGGACTCTCGTGGTTCGCCGTCGATCCCAGCTATCGTGTCACGGCACGATTCGAGCCTTACGCCGAGCTCAAAGAGGTCGAGATGCTGAACATCCTGGGCGATATCGAGCGGTACAAGAGCCCGGGTATGGTCGAGTTCGAGCTCCACGGAGAGACCATCCGGATGGAGCCGCTCGAAACGTCCCAGGGTCTGTGGCTGATATTCCGCGACGGAACCAGCGGCAAGGAAACCTATCCCGCCGCCCGTTTCCTGCGCACCGGCCCACCGGAGAACGGTCGGGTCGTCGTCGACTTCAACAAAGCCTACAACCCGCCCTGCGTTTTCAATCCTTTCACGACCTGCCCCGTGCCGGTTCAGCAGAACCGCTTGAAGACTCGCGTGGAGGCGGGCGAGAAGGATTACCATAAGATCGATTCGTAGAGAAACCGAAGGAGATTGACGATGCAAACCCATCGATGGACGGTTTTCCTTGCCGTCGTTTTCACCTTGGCAGCCCTGGATGTCCACGCGCAACGCGGCTCGATTCGGGGCAAGCTCGTCGACGAGCAAGGAAACCCGGTCGAAGGGGTCACCTGTACGATCGAGCTGTCGGGCGGGGGAGGAAG
>DASPGQ010000387.1 GCA_035620555.1 Vicinamibacteria bacterium | reverse complement strand
TCGGCGACATCAAATCCGGCGCGTCGGCCTGTATCGAAGCCCGATACGAGGATGTCGCCGTACTCTTGGACACTTTGGCCGTTCCCACCTTCATCGTCCCGGGCGACAACGAATGGACGGATTGTGCCGATCCCGGCGAGGCCTGGGCGTTCTGGGAGGCCCACTTCCTGAGACTGGAGCAGAACTACTGCGGGACACCGCCTGTCTCCGTTCAGCAGATCCGCCCGGAGAACTTCGCCTTCGTCAAGAGCGGCGTACTATTCGTCGGTATCAACAAGGTCGGCGGAGTCGGTATCGGCCTCGAGGAACGGACCGCGCGCCTTCAGGATGACGCGGATTGGGTCACACAACAATTCGAGGTGCATGCGAGCGCGGTTCGTGCGGCGGTGGTGTTCGCTCAGGCGTCCGCCTCGGGCAGTCCCTTCGTGGGAGCGTTTCGCGCGGCAGCGGCGGCCTTTGCCAAGCCCGTTCTCTACATTCATGGCGACGGGCACAGCTGGATCGAAGACCAACCGTACCCTGAGCAGAACATTCGCCGTGTTCAAGTCGAGCGCGGTACGCTCTCCGCGCCTCCCGTCCAAGTGACCGTCACCACCGGAAGCCCAGCGGCGTTCCTCGTCAATCGAGACCCCTGGCCCCCGGGTTCTCTTCCCTTCAACCGCGGGCCTTGCGTGGATGCGGGCCCCGATCTGACGGCGATCGTCGGAGAAGAAACGGAGCTCGAGGGCATCGCCACCGACGACGGCGTACCTCTCGCGGGAAGCCTGACCGTCGGCTGGACTCAGATTAGCGGGCCGGATATCGCCATGCTCGACGAGCCGAGCTCTCCCACGACCGATGCCTTCTTTGATACCGAAGGAGTGTACGTCCTTCGCCTCACGGCCGACGACGGAGAGCTCTTCGCGACCGACACGGTATCGATCAATGTACTGTCCGAAACTGGAAACACCTCTCCGAGCGTGAGCATTACCTCTCCCTCCAACTTGTCGATATTTTTCGATGGCGAAACAGTCACTATCAACGGCATCGCCTCGGACGCTGAGGACGGCGATCTCACGGCGTCGATCACCTGGGCCTCGGATCGAGATGGAGTCATCGGCTCGGGCGGCTCCCTAGCGACGTCGGGGCTCACGGCGGGAACACACGCGATCTCGGCTGCGGTCACCGATAGCGGCGGGTTGACCACGCAGGACAACATCGGAATCGTGATTCTGGCGGCGCCACCCAGCGATAGTATCAACGTCGCGATCGATGATTTCCGGACCCTCCACGGGACCGTCGGCGGAAGCTATGCGCTATCGCACCAGCTGGACGGTGTCCACGAGACTCTCACCGAGACACTGAACCAGAACGAGCCGGGCACGAGCACTAGCGCGCTCGATCATACCTGGATCTTCAACGTGTCGCCGGGCGCGATCTATTCCTTCGTGATCGCCTCTTTCCACACTCCCAGTCCCGACGGCGACTCGTTCGCTTTTTATTATTCGAAGGACGATCTCAGCTACTCCTACATGCTCACCGTGACCACCACGTTCTCCGGTGGTCTTCCGCAGACGTTTCTTTTCTCAGAAGACGTTTCCGGCCCGCTGTTCATTCGGGTCGTCGACACGAACGCATCTCCCGGCAGCGAGTCGCTCGACACTCTCTCCGTAGACTACATGATCGTCCTGAGCTCGAACGGTCCGGTTGACATCACACCCCCAGGGCCACCGAATGGCCTGACCGTCGCCCGCGGAATCAACGGTATCTCGCTCGACTGGGACGACAACCCCGAGCCCGACCTCGTGGCCTACCGGGTGTATCGGGCCAACGTGCCCGAAGGCCTCTACTCCGACATCGGGATAGGACCGGTGCTGCAAAGCGCCTATTTCGACGGCAATGTGGCCAACGGCGTCACGTATTACTATTACGTGACGGCCGTGGACACCTACGGCAACGAGAGCTTGGCGAGCAGCCCCGCTCAGACACCCTGCATGGACGTCCTCTTTCTCACCAACCAGACTCACACTTCGAGCGCCATCTTTGACGGCTGCACCACAGTGTCTGCGGGTGCGAATTTTCAGGTGCTTTCGCCGGCGGATGTTACCTTCATAGCAGGACAGTCGGTCGTTCTCTCGAACGGTTTCTCCATTGGAGCAGGCGCGCTCTTCCGGGCCGTGATCCTTCAAGTAGGAAACTGAGCTACTATTTCTTCAGGAACTTTCTGAGCAAGGTCTGGCGCTCTCGAACCACGATGAGGGCGCCGTCTTCGAGATCCTCACCAAAGAGCTCGAGAAGATTGAACAACGTCTCGGTCACCCGTTGATTGGGGACGTCCTCGGGCCTGAAGAAAACCACCGAAGGCCAGCTTTGACCGACGTCGGACTCCACCAGCCGCGCCAGGCTCCGGTTGCGCGTCACGACGACCCGGCTCTCGAAATGCGCGAGACGGAGAAAATCTCGCAGTGGCAAATCTTCCGCACCGATCTCCACGGCATGAACGGCATCGTAGCCGGCTTCGTTCAAATCGCGCACGATGGACTCGGGAAAGAATGGATCGGCAAGCAGCTTCACGCTCACGCTCGGGCGATGAGATGAAGCGCCTCGGCAAAGCGCTCGACATCGGACTCGGTGTTGTAGTGAGCGAGCGAGGCGGAAACGGCGCCCTCCTGCTCGGGAAGTCCCAGGGCCTTCACCGCGTCGCGGCAGCCACAGTGCCCATGATCGACCCGAATTCGCTCTTCCCCGAGCGCCGCGGCGAGCTCGGCGGGTTTCCAATCGCCCAGTCGAAAGTACAGATGGGGCGTCCGCCGCGCGGCACTGTCGGCGTCTCCGATTCCGAACACCCGTGCGCCGGGTATGGCCGCAAGTCGCCTCAGCGCGAGCGACGTCAAACTCCTCTCGTAATGCCGGATGGCTTGCATGCCGCGTCTCATGTGGCGCCGGCGGCCGTAGTCTTCCGAGGGTTGAATGGCCAGCTCTTGGCTCAGAAGCCCCAGCTCTTCGACGTAGCGAAGCGCGGCGCCGAGCGACGCAACTTCCTTGGGATCGACGGAGATTCCCGCGAAGGGGTCCCCATTGCGGCTCCGAAGCTCGCGCAACCGCTCCTTGCGACCCCACAGGAATCCAACCTGTGCACCAAAAAGCGGCGCCGCCGAGGCCAGCACGAAGTCCGCACGCAAGAAGCGTACGTCGATCGCGCCGTGAGAGAGAAACGGCGTCCAATTCACCACGAGCGCGCTCCCTTGCTCGCGCACCCGGAGGGCGACAGGGAGCAGCTCGATCACCGTCCCGAGTGCCGTCGAAGCCTTGGGGACGATCACCGCCCGGGTATTCTCGATGAGAAACTCGTCGAGCCGGCTTTCGTCGAGTCCCCTCTCGAGCTGTCTCAAGGGCCACGACCTGACCTCGATTCCGCGCTGGGCCAGGGCGCGCCAGGGAGCGAGATGCCAGTCGTCGTCGAGCTCGGTGACGACGACGGCCGAGCCCGGCGGATAGTCATCAGCGAGTGCGGCGCTCAGACGCTCGGCGAGCAGGGCGACGTCGGGCGCGAAGACGATCTCCTCGTCGGCCCAGCCGAGGTTGGAGTTCAAGAAGAAAGCCAGGCTCTCGCGCGTTTCCGAATCGATGTCGGCCGGATTGTCCTCGAGCGACACCGCCTGTCGAAGCGCTCGCACCGTCCCGAGGAATTTCGGCGCCGAGACGTTGTCGAGAAATACGGTGCTCGAGTTCTGAAGCGCGGGAAAACACCCGCGAACGTAGTCCAGAGGAAACTCCATGCATTCTCCTTGGCAGATCGGTGAGACGCCGAAATAGTATAGTCATGAAAGGCGGAATGGCGCGATGAGCATATCGAGGCCGATCGGGCCGGCTTTCGTCCACCCGAACCGCAGCTTCGACGAGCAGTACCGTGCGGGGATGAACGGCGCCATCGTCCTGGACCGAAGCCATCGGGCGCTGGTTCGGGTCGAGGGCAAGGATCGAGAGCGGTTTCTCCAGAGCATGTTGAGCGCGGACGTCGCCCGCCTCGAGCGAGGAATGGGCCGTCCGGCCACGTTTCTCACCAACAAGGGCAAGCTCGTCGCCGATCTGATCCTGTTCCGCGAGGCGGAGCGTTTCCGCATGGAAATGGAGGCGGTGAGCGCGGAGAAGCTCGTGGCTTCCCTCGGGCGATACGTCATATCCGAGGACGTCACTCTCGAGTTGGATGCCGGTGAGACGGCGTTCTCGGTAGAAGGGCCTGAAGCCGCGAGCTTGCTGGGGTCGGTGCTCGACACCGTTAGCCCGCTCGAGGGTCTGACGCACCTCGGATTCCTGGAAGCACGAACCCTTGGGGTAACCGCCCGGGTGATTGCCAAGCTCCAGGAGCCCTCGCCGCGGTTCGACGTCGCCCTGAACCGTGATCGGGCCGCTGGCGTTGTCGACCGATTGATCGCCGCCGGCGCAGTTCCCGCCGCGACCGCGGTGGCCGAAGCACGTCGTATCGAGGGGGGCCACCCACGATTCGGGGTCGATATCGACGAGACTTGCCTGCCGCTCGAAGCCGGCCTCGAGCAGGCAGTCAGCTTCGACAAGGGATGCTACATCGGGCAGGAGTACGTGGTGAGATTGGCCCATCGCGGCCACTTGAACCGGAAGATAGGCGGTCTGCGTCTCGACGGACCGGGGGCGGTCGAAATCGGAAGCGCTGTGGTCTCCGACGCCGGGAACCGGCTCGGCGAAGTCACGAGCTCGGCTCATTCACCGACTCTTGGCCGCGGGCTAGCGCTCGCGTGGCTGCGCCGGGAGATCTTCGCGCCGGGAACTCTGGTACGCGTCGAGTCGAGCACGGAAGTGCGTGAAGCCGTCGTGACCGAATTGCCGTTCATCCGCCCGAGTTGACACTCGCCAGAAGCGCCCGCCAAGCGTCCCAATATGGCTCACCGCCCACGACGTAAGCATCGGTATGTCCCGCCCCTTCGACGCAGAGAAGCCTCTTCGGCTCTGCCGCGGCGGCGAACAGCCTTTCGCCACAGGCGAGCGGTACGGTTGGATCGTCGGTCCCGTGGATGATGAGGAGCGGTAGCGAGAGCCGGGGAACTTTACTGAGGTTGTCGTAGCGGGTGCGTACCCAGCGCCTGGGGATGAAGGGATAGACGAGCCTTGCCATGTCGGCGATGGAGGTGAAGGGAGCCTCGAGAACCAGCGCCAATGCGGCACGGCGCCGGGCCAGCTCGATCGCCACGGCTGCCCCGAGCGACTCTCCAAACAGAACGAGACGACCCGGTTCCAACCCACGCTCTTCGGTTAGATAGCGGTACGCCGCGAGCCCGTCCTGGTAGGTCCCCTCCTCCGTGGGATGGCCCTCGCTGCGGCCAAAGCCCCGATAGTCGAAGAGAAAAACGTCGACGCCAAGGTTTCTTTGCCATTGTGTGACGCGGTCTAGGCGATGCGATATGTTGCCTGCGTTTCCGTGGCAGACCAACACCGTGTGGCGCCGCGGAGCCGAGTCCGCCGGGAGAAACCACCCGTCGAGGCGCGTTTCGTCCTCGGTTACGAGAGTCACCGGCTCGTGGCGCAGGCCGATCGAGCCCGGCTCGACGTCGAAATCGTGAGACGGAAAGTAGATCAGCTTCTCTTCGAAAATCACGAGAGAATCCCGTATCCCATTATAAGGACTGGTCGTGATATGGTGGGCGTCCAAGGAGGTGAGAGCGTGGGCGTAGACGACCCCGCGTTGTCGGAGTTACCAGAGCCGGGCGAGCCCGTCTTCTATCCCAAGGTCGGCCATTGTATCTACCGGGGTGTAATCGAAGACCGCGTTGCGCCGGGCACCGAGCTACTGGAGCTCGAGGACATCGAGGAGGGTAGCCGTATCCTGATTCCCCTGTCGCGCGTCTCCGAAGTACACCTGCGAGCAGCGGGTCGATCGCTGGAGGATATCCGTGCGGAGCTCGCCCGAGACTTCGAGGAGCCCCTGGAGAACGAAGAGGAACGCCGCCAGCAGATCGAGCAGCTCATCTCGGAAGGAACGCCTCGGGGGCTCGCCCGCGCGCTGAAGCGCCTCCACCTTCTGCGACAGGGCAACGGTTTGACTCGTGACGAGGAACAGATCCGGAAGAGAATCCGAAGCTGGCTTGCGGCCGAAGTCGCGCTGTCGAAGGACTGTACTCGAGCCGAAGCTCAAGCTTTCATGACCCGGGCCCTGCAAGACGCGATGAGTCAGCACCGGCTTCGTGAGAAGGAGGAGGCGAAGGAGCGACGGCGCGTCGCCAAAGAGCAGAAGAAACGTGACGAACAAACCGAGGTGGTTCGACTCGCCGAGGGCGCAGCGCCCTCAGCCGAGCCGCCCGGGGATAGCGAGCCGCCCCGGCTCGAGGAAACCCCTTCCGAATCCTGAGCCCGCCCGGGAGAAGGCATCGGAAACAGGCGGTCGAGGGATCGCCAAATTGACACCCGCTCCGCAAGAGTGCTACTAATGAGGTTTCGATCCGAAACAGGAGCTCGACTCCGAATGCCGGTTCGAGGTCACGTTTCACCAAGATGGCCCGTCATCCCGAGCTTCACGTAAAGCCTCTCCACGGAGAGCCCTACCGCTTCCCCGTCACCAAGGACGTCATCTCGATCGGCCGCTCCAAGCGCAACGATCTGGTGCTCGCCGACCAGTGGCTGTCACGCCATCACGCCGAGATTCGTCAGGAGAACGGCCGCCACGTGATTTGCGATCTCGAGAGTCGCAACGGCACATACGTCAACGGCGAACGTCTCGAGAAAGCCGTACCACTCCAGAACGGTGATGTCGTCACCCTCGGGGACCAGCAGATTCGTTTCATCAACGAGTCCACCGGCAGCGTGATCCTGACCGAGACGCCCGGGGGCCTCGACCTGGAGGGCACGGTGGTGGTGCCCACCGAGCAGCTTCTCGCCGCCGCCCGGGCCCAGGAAGACACCTGGGACGACATGGCGAAGAAAGGCGTCCGCCCCGCTCGTCGCCAACCCACGGCGGACGATTCGGCGCGCATCTTCAAACAGAACCAGATGCTCACCGCGCTGAGCCAGGCGAGTATGGCGCTCATCAGCAATCGGCCGGTAGGCGAGCTTTTGGAGTTCATTCTCGAGCTCGCATTCAAGGTGATCCAGGCCGAGCGCGGCGTGCTGATGCTCATCTCGAGCGACGGCGATCTCGCCGTCGAAGCCGTCCGCACCAACAAGGGTTCCTCGCCGACGGAAGAGATCACCTTCTCGCGGTCGATCGCCGATAAAGTCGTCAGCGAGAAGGTATCGATCTTGACGAAGAACGCTCTCGACGACCCCCGATTTCGCTCTCACGACTCCATCGTCGCCCTCGGCATCCGCTCGGCAATGTGTGTGCCGCTGTGGAACGAAGACGCGGTGACCGGGCTCGTCTACGTTGACAGCCTTCGCCGGGAAAACTCCTTCACCGAAGACGACCTGACGCTTCTAACGTCGCTGGCAAACGTGGCCGCGATCAAGATCGAGAACGCCAAACTCCTCGAGGAGATGATCGAGAAGAAGCGAATGGAACGGGAGCTCGAGCTCGCGAGCGAGATCCAGAAAGACTCGCTTCCTCGGGCGGCGCCCAAGCTGCCGGGGTGGGACCTGGTCGGCACCAATACCCCCTGCTATACCATCGGTGGCGATTACTTCGACTTCATCGACCGGCCGAGCGGTATCGCCGTCGCCCTGGGCGACGTCTCGGGCAAGGGTGCGAGCGCGGCACTGATGATGATGGTCCTCCGCGCCATCGTACACTTCGCTGCACAGCGGGAGAAGACGGTCGTGGACATCGTCGCTCAGACGAATAGCGTCATGCACGAAAATTCGCCCGAGCAGTTTTACGTTACGTTCTTCCTGGGAGATCTGGACATCAAAACCGGAAGGCTCGCCTACGTCAACGCCGGGCACATCCCACCGGTATTGTTCCACGCTGCGAGCCAGACCATCGAGCGTCTCGAAAAGGGAGGCACGGTGCTGGGCCTCTTCCCCCCCGATTTGGCGCCGCCCTACGAGGCGGACGAGACCACGCTCGCCGCCGGAGACGTTCTGATCGTCTTCACCGATGGAATCAGCGAAGCCTGGGGTGAAGGCGAAGAAGAGTTCGGCGAGGACCGGCTCGGAGAGCTGGTGAAGCGAAACGCGTCGCTGAGCGCCGAGGCGCTCGAGCAGCTGATTCAGAAAGAAGTAGAAACCTACACCAAGGGGGCCCGGGCCACCGACGATCGCACGATCATCGTCCTCAAACGCACCTGAAGACCGCGTTACTCGGCGGCAAGCCTGCCTCGGTTCACGAACCTTTGACGCTTCTACCCGCTTGTGCTACTTTCAGTTTTATCTGGTTTTTGAAATCGAAAGGCTCTTGTTCTCGGCTCCCACCGCGTGGTGGCGGGTAAAAAGAATGGTTCAGCGACACGAAACGCTTTCCGAAGTCACCAGCCTGCAGAAAGAAATCAACAAGATATTCGAACAGATGGCCCGGCTCGAGCGAACCGAATCGGGAGGGATGGGTCTCGGCGAATGGTTGCCTCGAGTCGATGTCTTCGAAACGAAAGGTAGCGTCGTCGTCAAGGTCGAAGCGCCGGGCTTCGGCAAGAGCGACCTGTCGGTGACCTTTCGTGGCCCGAAGATGATCCTTACCGGCGAGAAGAAACAACCGAAATCGGGCCGCTCGGTGCAAGGTTATCTCTGCCTCGAGCGGAGCTTCGGCAAGTTTACCCGTTCGCTCTATATCGATCGAGCCGTGGATCTCACTCAGGCCAAAGCGGAGCTCAGCGAGGGAATTCTGACCGTGACGATGCCCACGCTGAAGGATCGACGGGGAAGCGAATTCCGGCTCACCATCGTGGACGGAGAGGCGAAGACGAGGACCAAGTGAACCCAACGAACCCAACGAACGACATGGAAATCGAGACCCGTGAGGGGCAAGAGCCTCTCCAGATTCCCGACTCGCTCCCGGTTCTTCCGCTCCGGGACATCGTCATCTTCCCGTTCATGATCGTCCCCCTCTACGTCAGTCGTGACCGGTCGGTCAAGGCGGTCGATTCGGCTCTATCAGAGAACCGCATGATATGTCTCGTCGCCCAGAAGGAACAGGAGCGCGAGAATCCCGAGGTCGAAGACCTTCATCGAATCGGGACGGTGGCGGTGATCATGAGAATGCTGAAGCTGCCCGACGGACGCATCCGGGTGCTCGTACAGGGCATGAACCGCGCGCAGGTGGAGGGATTCCCTCAGTCCGACCCCTTTTTCCTCGCGAAGCTGACACCGATCTCGGAAGCGCCGATCGAGGAAGATTCGCTCGAGCTCGAAGCGTTGATGCGCAACGTGAAGGAAGCTCTGGAAAAGTCCGTCAACCTGGGAAAGGCGATCTCCCCCGAGGTCATGGTCATCGCCGCCAACCTCGAAGATCCGGGACGGCTCGCCGATCTGGCGGTTTCGAATCTGGATCTCAAAGTGGACGCCGCACAGGTCATCCTCGAGACGGTGGATCCCATCGAGCGGCTGAAGAAGGTCCACGAGCTCATCGCCAAGGAGATCGAGGTCCTCACGATGCAGCAGCAAATCAACTCCCAGGCTCAGGGCGAAATGGACCGCAGCCAGAGGGAGTATTTCCTCAGACAGCAGCTCAAGGCGATTCAGAGTGAGCTGGGCGAAGGGAACGAGCTTGCCGAAGAGGTACGGCAGTTGCGCAGCAAAGCACGAAAATCTCGCATGCCGAACGAGGTCTACAAGGAAGTCGGCCGGCAGATTTCCAAGCTCGAGCGCATGCATCCCGACGCCGCGGAGACGGCGACGCTCAGGAATTACTTGGAGTGCATGGTCAATCTGCCCTGGAGTCGAACGAGCCGCGACAATCTCGACCTAAAGGGCGCTCGCGCCATCCTCGACGAGGACCACTATGGCCTGGACCGCATCAAGGAACGCATCCTGGAATATCTGGCGGTTCGGAAGCTCAAGAAAAAGATGAAAGGCCCCATTCTCTGTTTCGTCGGTCCGCCGGGCGTAGGCAAGACCTCGCTGGGCCGATCGATCGCCCGCGCGGTGGGCCGGAAGTTCCAGCGCATCTCTCTGGGCGGCGTTCGAGACGAGGCGGAGGTCCGGGGACATCGACGCACTTACGTCGGGTCGATGCCCGGTCGAATCATCCAGGGAATCCAGCAATCGGGAACGTCGAATCCGGTGTTCATGCTCGACGAAGTGGACAAGATAGGTGCTGACTATCGAGGCGACCCGAGCTCCGCTCTTCTGGAAGTGCTCGATCCCGAGCAGAACCATACGTTTCGTGACAACTATCTCGGCGTACCGTTCGACCTCTCGAACGTTCTCTTCATCGCAACCGCCAACCAGCTCGATCCCATCCAACCGGCCTTTCTCGATCGGATGGAGGTGATCCAGCTCACGGGATATACCGAAGAGGAGAAGCTACAGATCGCCAAGCGCCACCTCGTACCGAAGCAGCTCGAGGAGAACGGCCTCGGCTCCCAACAGATCACCTTCAGCGACGAGGCCCTCAAGAACATCGTCAATCAATACACTCGTGAGGCGGGCCTGAGGAGCCTCGAGCGTGAGATCTCGCAGGTCTGCAGAAAAGTGGCGAGGAAGGTCGCCGAAGGCCGTGACAAGATCATACGTATCACCGCGGCGAATCTCGCCACGTTCCTCGGCCCTCCGAAGAACATGGGCGAGGACACGCTCGACAAGGATCAGGTCGGGGTGGCCACCGGGCTCGCCTGGACGCCGACCGGCGGCGACGTGCTCTTCGTCGAGGCGACGGCGATGAAAGGCAAAGGCGAGCTCATTCTCACCGGAACGCTGGGCGACGTCATGAGAGAGTCGGCCCGCGCTGCGCTGTCCTATGCGCGATCCCGGGCAGCGGCCTTCCAGATCGACGAGGGTTTCTTCGGCACTCACGACATCCACGTGCACATCCCCGAGGGCGCAATCCCCAAAGACGGGCCGTCCGCTGGGATTACGATGGCGCTGGCGATGATCTCGGTCCTGACCAATACCCCCATCCGGCGGAACGTGGCGCTGACCGGAGAGATAACGCTTCGAGGCAATGTGCTCCCCGTCGGCGGTATCAAAGAAAAAGTCCTGGCGGCGCGCCGGGCGAAGCTCGATACCGTGGTCCTCCCCCAGCTCAACCGCAGGGACATCGACGATCTGCCAAATTACGTCAAGCGAGACCTCGAGTTCCGGCTCGTCGAAAAAGTCGACGAGGTGCTCGAGGCGGCCCTCATCGATGGCGCCAAGATTCTTCACCTGCAATCCCGGCGGGCGAATGTGGCGCGACGCTCGGCATCTTCACGGAGCACGCGGACGGCGCTCCGGTGAGGCTCCTCGTCGCCGGCGACGTCGTCGGGAAGGCCGGCCGCAAGATCTTGAGAGCCGGCCTCGCCCTCATGCGGCAACGAGACGACTACGATCTGGTCGTGGTCAACGTGGAGAACGCCGCCGCCGGCTTCGGTATCACGCCCGACATCGCGGGGAAGTTTTTCTCGCTGGGTATCGATGTGCTCACCACGGGAAACCATGTTTGGGACAAAAAAGAGATCCTCGCGCACATGGACGATGAGCCGCGTCTCTTGCGGCCGGTGAACTACCCCGATGGCTGTCCGGGAAACGGAACTTACGTCGCGACCACCCGCTCGGGCGCGGCCGTCGCCGTCGTGAACTTGCAGGGGCGCGTCTTCATGCCCCTCATCGACTGCCCGTTTCGGGCCATCGATCGCGAGCTCGAAGCCTTGAGGGACAGGACCCCAATCGTCCTGGTCGACTTGCACGCCGAGGCGACCTCGGAAAAGATGGCGCTGTCCTGGTACCTGGACGGCCGGGTATCGGCGGTGGTCGGTACTCACACGCACGTGCCGACGGCAGACGAGCGCATTCTCCCCAAAGGGACCGCCTACATTACCGATCTCGGGATGTGCGGCGCGTACGATTCCGTGATCGGCATCGAGCCCGCGACCTCCCTGCCCCGATTCCTCACCGCGATGCCGACGAAGTTCGAGCCGGCGAGCAGAAATCCCTGGATGTGTGGGGTTGTCATCGACGTAGACGATTCCACCGGACTTGCCCGAAGCATCGAACGGTTCAAGCTCACCGAGTCGGATGTCGGCTAGCCCTGGTTTAGCTTGGGGGTCAAGGAATCAGAACGAAACGCAAAAGACGCCACGTCGGAAAGACGCAAGCGTAACCGATGATCGATCCCGGAAAAACCGCCGGTCAGAGATGGGTGTCGATCTCGTGTGTCTGGAGATTCGTCTCCGGATTGGACTTTGCGCCTTGGCCTCTTTGCGTTGAGTCTGAAGCTGACGAATGAGTCGCTCGAGCGATAATCGGACTGTTTTCTCCGTCAGCGAGCTCACTCGGGAGATCAAGCTGAACCTCGAGACCAGCTTCAACAACCTGTGGGTGGTCGGAGAATTGTCCAACGTCAGCCGGCCCCCTTCCGGTCACCTCTACTTCACTCTCAAGGACCAGAATGCGCAGCTTCCCGCGGTCATGTTTCGCAGCGCCACCCGTCACCTTCGGTTCCAGCCAGGTGACGGGCTCGCGGTCCTTGTCTGGGGACACCTGACCGTCTACGAACCGCGAGGTGCGTACCAGATTCGAGTGGAGCGAATGGAGCCGCGAGGAAAAGGCGCTCTCCAGATCGCCTTCGAGCAGCTCAAGGAAAAGCTCGCCAAGGAAGGCCTCTTCGACGCCGCCCGCAAGAGAGCGCTCCCGCTCCTTCCCCGTCGCATCGGGATCGTGACCTCGCCCACGGGAGCGGCCATCCGTGACATCTGTCGCGTGCTGCATCGCCGGTTCCCGAATCTGGAAGTGCTGGTCTACCCCGCCCAGGTCCAGGGAGATATCGCCGCCGCAGAGATCTCTCAGGGCATCCGCGTGCTGAACCGCCTTGGCGGGTTCGACGCTCTCATCGTGGCTCGCGGGGGCGGGTCCTTCGAGGATCTCTGGTCATTCAACGAAGAGTCGGTCGCGCGCGCCATCGCGTCTTCGGACATCCCCGTCGTTTCCGCGGTGGGTCACGAGATCGACTTTACCATCTCCGATTTCGTCGCCGATGTGCGCGCCCCTACCCCGTCAGCGGCCGCGGAGATGGTCGTGGAAAGGAAGGTGCATCTCGTCGAGCGCGTGAGCCGTCTCCAAGGGGGGCTGGATCGAGCGATCGCCGGAAGGATGGCCGAGCTCCGGGCCCGGACGAATCGCATCGTCTCCCATCGTGCTTTCGCTGCCGCCCTGCACGCGTTCGAAATGAAGGCACAAAAACTCGACGAGGTCGTTTACCGCGGCCGAGCCATTCTCGACCGCCGCTTGTCCGGCCTCGAGCGACAGCTGGCGATCCTCGCGAGGCGTCTCGAGGCGAAGCGACTGGACCGCCAAATCGCTGAAGCACGGGCTGGGCTGGAGAGGCGGGTCGCTCGTCTCGGCAGCGCGGGTGCGAGGATGCTGCAGAGAACCGGTCGTTCGATCGCCGAGCTAGTCGCCAAGCTCGAAACTCTCTCACCACTCGCGGTACTGGGTCGGGGTTATGGCCTTGTGTGGTCGGCTCAAGGTAAGCTCTTGCGAGACGCGGCTGAGGTCACCCTGGGCGAGGCATTACAGATCGATCTTCATCGGGGAAGTCTCGGCTGCCGCGTGGAGAACATCCGGCCACAGGCGGAGAAGGAGACCGATGACGAGTGAGACCCCAGACGATGCAGTGAGACCGAAAGATTTCGAGGAGGCGCTCGCGAGTCTGGAGACCATCGTCAAAGAGCTCGAGCAGGGTGAGCTCAGCCTCGAGTCGTCGCTCCAACGCTACGAGCAGGGGGTGAGGCTCGCGCGATTCTGCGCTTCCAAGCTGGAAGAGGCAGAGAAGCGAATCGAGATTCTCCAGGTGAACGAGAAGGGTGAGCCGAAACGGGACGCCACCGGTGCTCTGCGCAAGGCTCCGATCGACTTGGGAGAGAATGAGTAAGCTCGACGTTCTCACCGACGAGCGAAGTTTCGACCGCTACCGAAGCGAGCGGGCGGCACGGATCGAGACTTATCTCGACGACTACCTACCGGCGGAAGACACGCCGCCAGCGACGATCTCGCGCGCCGTGCGCTACAGTCTCTTCGCCGGAGGCAAGCGGCTGCGGCCCATTCTCGTGATTGCCTCGGCAGAAAGCGTCGGCGGGAATCTCGATGACGCCCTCCCCGCCGCCGCCGCTCTCGAGATGATCCATACCTATTCGCTCATCCACGACGACTTACCCGCCATGGATGACGACTCTCTCCGGCGAGGGCAGCCCACGTCGCACGTGGTGTTCGGCGAGGCAATCGCGATCCTCGCGGGTGATGCGCTGCAAACCCATGCGTTCCGCGTTCTTGCCGCGCCGCGGGGAGGCTCCCGAGTCCCGCCCGAGCGGCGCCTTCGTGCCGTGGCGGTGCTTGCCGAGGCCGCGGGGGCCTCGGGAATGGTGGGCGGCCAGGTCGCGGACCTCGAGTCGGAGCGGAGGCCTGCGGACGCGGAGACGCTGGAGTTCATCCATCGTCACAAGACCGGGGCGCTGATTCGTGCCGCCGCGGAGATGGGCGCGCTGATGGGAGGCGCCAACGAGAGTGTCGTGGGACGTCTGAGACAGTTTGGAGAAGAGATCGGCCTCGCTTTTCAGATCGTCGACGACATCCTGGACGTCGAGGGGAGCTCGGCAGTGTTGGGCAAATCTCCGGGCAAGGACGAGAAGGCGGGGAAGACGACGTACCCGCGCGTCCATGGCATCGATGCCGCGAGAATCCGCGCGAAGGAGCTGACCGAGAGTGCGCTCTCCCGTGTCGCCGCGTTGGGTGAAGCGGCTCACCCGCTCGTGGCCCTCGCCCGCCGCGCCGTGAATCGAACCTGCTGAACGAACACGCGAGATGGGACGACAGCGAGCGGACCGACTGGTCGTCGAGCGGGGGCTGGCGCCGACCCGCGAGCAAGCGAGACGGCTCATTCTCGCCGGTGAGGTTCTCGCCGACGACGAACCGGTCGACAAGCCCGGCGCGCTCGTCCGCGAAGATACCTCGCTCCGGCTCCGCCGCCCGAGGAAACCGTACGTGGGCCGGGGTGGTGAGAAGCTAGAAGGTGCCCTCGAGGCGTTTTCTCTCGACGTGCGGGGTCTCGTGGCTCTCGACGTCGGAGCCTCGACCGGGGGCTTCACCGACTGCTTGCTTCGATACGGAGCCCGGTCCGTCACCGCGCTCGATGTGGGAAAGGGACAGCTCGATTGGAAGCTCTACTCCGATCCCCGAGTTCGCGTCGTCGAAGGCAAGAACGCTCGTTATCTCAGCCCTGGCGACCTGGACCTTCGTTTCGACATCGTGACGGTGGACGTGTCGTTCATTTCCCTCACGAAGGTCCTTCCGGCGTTGGTCCCCCTGGTGAACGACCAGGGGTTGATTCTCGCGCTGGTGAAACCACAGTTCGAGCTGTCTCCCGAGTCCATCGAGCGAGGAGGACTGGTTACCGTGAAGGAGCACCAGGTCCAGGCGATCGTGAACGTCGCGGTCCGGGCGAGCGAGCTCGGCCTTGCGGTGCGCGATATGGTCGTCGCCCCCATCAAGGGCGTGAAGGGGAACCAGGAGTTCTTCCTTTTGACACAAAAATCCCCGCGAAGGGGGCTCGAGCCCCGGGCGATCGAAGAGCGGTCTCGTCGGGTCGTAGGGATGAGCTCGTGAAGACCACGCAGCTAGAACCGAAGAAGACGGCCATCGTCGCCAAGGTACATGCGAAGGAAGTGGGGAGCGTGGTGCGGACTCTCACCAAATGGCTTCGCGAGCGCGGGATCGAGCCGTACCTGGAGTCGGCGCTTGCCGCGAAAGCAAAAAACGGCACGTCCTTCTCCCTCGACCGCATGCCGCGCGACCTCGACATGTGCATCGTGCTCGGCGGCGACGGCACGTTGCTGTCGGTCGCCCGCGCCATGCGATCGAGGCAGATCCCGATCCTCGGCGTGAACCTGGGCAGCCTGGGATTCTTGACCGACGTCGCCCTCAAGAACCTCTACTCCGTTCTCGAGTCCATCCTGCAGGGGAAGGTGACGATCGACGAGCGCTCGATGCTCGCGGCCGAGCTGGTGCGGAAAGGGGAGGTCATCGCGACCGAGAACGTCCTGAACGACGTCGTGATCACCAAAGGCGCCATTGCTCGCATCATCGAGCTCGCGGTCGACATCGACGGTTTCTTCGTTGCCATTCTGCGCGCCGACGGAGTCATCGTATCGACGCCGACGGGCTCGACCGCGTACTCTCTCGCCGCCGGCGGCCCGGTCCTCCAACCCAACCTCGGGGCGATGGTGCTCACTCCCATTTGCCCCCACACCCTCACCTACCGACCCGTCGTCATCTCGGATCGGGCCAGGGTCGAGCTCGCGCTGCGGGGCGAAATGGGCGAGGTATACGCTACGTTCGACGGACAATCGAGCGAGCCGCTCGAGCCGGGAGACATCCTACGCGTGCGAAAGAGCCGCTTTTCCGTCAAGCTCGTGAGCGCACCGGAGACCAACTACTTCCATGTCCTCCGGCACAAGCTCCGCTGGGCCGAGCGGCCGAGAGGCCGCCGCTCGACACCGCCGCCGAAGCCTTAGCTCACCCTTGGACGCGTGATGGAGTAGGGTGATTATTTTCTGACACAGACCAATCTCCGATCTTCGTGTCACCCTCTGGGCCGGCAGAACGAGGCTGTGTTACAATGTCTTACGAGAGACCCATGGGCACGACGATCACGATTCGATTGGCGGACGATTTGCGGGCCGAGCTCGAGAGGATCAGCCGAGCTGAGGGCAGGCCGCTCAGCGACATCGTCCGGGAATCCCTTCGCCGCTACGTTGCAATCCAACAATTCCGACAGCTGCGCAAGAAAGTCCTGCCGTTCGCGGAGGCGCAGGGTCTGCTAACGGACGAAGACATTTTTGAATCTCTCGAATGAAGGTGGTCCTTGACGCCAACGTCCTCATTGCTGCCTTTGCTGCGCGCGGACTCTGTGAGTCGCTCCTCGAGCTTTGCCTCGATAAACACGAGATTGCAGTGAGCTCGCCGCTTCTTGATGAAGTGAGAG
>DASPGQ010000386.1 GCA_035620555.1 Vicinamibacteria bacterium | reverse complement strand
TGACGATGGGAAAGTAGGCACCCTTTTGCTTTTCCACCTCGAGCTCGGCGGACTCGAGAGCGTATTCGGCGCGCCGGGCCTCGGGCCGAGCGGTCAGGGCGCGGGTGACGAGCGCTTCGGCCGAAGGAAGGAGCGGCACCGCGCGGCGATCGCCCGATGGCTCGACGAGCTCGAGATCTTCGTCGAGGGCGAGGGCGCGCCGCAGAGAGCTCACGGCGAGCTCCCGTCCCCGCTCGGCCTCGATGACTCGCCTCTCGGCGGCCTTGATATCCGCCTCGGCGCGGAGCACGTCGACCCGCGTGGTCTCTCCGGCTTCGAACAGATCGCTTGCCTGCTGACGTCTCGACTCGGCGAGCTCGAGGTTCTTCCTTTCGACCTCGATGAGCGCTTCGGCCTCGAGGGCGAGAAGAAACTGGGCGCTCGTGGTGAGGAGGACTTCGTCGGAGACGAGACGAACGCCTTCGCGCGCGAGGTCGATGCCGATCTTGGACTGGCGATAGGCCTTGAGATCCCGCAGTCCGGCGAAGATCGGCTGGCTGAGGGCAAACCGCAGATCCCAGTTCACCAGGGGGAGAATCGTCCGCACGTCGTCCGGCGGACCGAACGACACGTCGGTCGAGTTTCGTATCAGGCTTCCGTTGAGCGACAAATGGGGAAGCACCGCCGAGCGCGTCAACCGCCGGAAAGCGTCGGCCGCGGGTACGTCGGAGCGAGCCCTCGCGAGAGCCAGGTTCCGGTCGAAGGCAATTGCCAGGGCCTCGCGCAGCGTCAGTTGCCGCGGCGGCGCGGAGGGCTCCTGCTGGATGCAGAGCACGAGCGGCATCGTGAGCATCAGAGAGAGCATCAAGACCCTTTCTCCTCGATTCCATGAAGGAGGAAGTCGACGAGCCATCGGACGTCCACTTCGGCTTCCGGAGGTCTATCTTCCGCCAGGCGGCGAAGCATCAGGGCGACGGCGCTCTCGGAGACGAGCAGCGCGAGGCGCGCCGGATCGCAATGACGCACCTCTCCGGAAACCATCGCCTCCCGCAAGACCTTCTCGAGACGAAGCAAGTGGTTCGCATAGCGCGGATGACAGGCGCGCCGACGTCGGGCGTTCTGATAGAGCTCGGCGGGCGGCTGCTTGTAGGCGACGTAGATCCGGAAAAACTCGCGATGCTCGTCGAAGAACGCAATCTCCGTCCGGACGAGAGCCGTCAGCTTCTCCCGAAACGTTGGAATGCCGGGAAGCGTACCGTCGAGACGCTCCGTCAGCTTCGAGAACGCGTGATCGGCGGTCCGCTCGACGAGGTCATCCCGATCCTTGAAATAGAGATACAGAGTCCCCTTCGCGATGCCGGCTTCGTCGGCGATCTCCTGCATCGTTGCGCCGGCGATCCCTTTGCGTGAGATGACACGAAGCGCCGCGGCCTGGACCTCCTGGGTTCGAATCTCGGGCAGGGGCCGGGAACGTTGCGGCGGCAAAATGACCTCCTGGTCAGTTTAGTGACCGTCGGGTCAGTATTGACACGATGCGGGACTCGCGTCAAGACGATTCCCGCAAGACCATGAGTCGATCCCGTGGCAAAACCGCGCTGAAAGAGTTAGCCTCACCCCTCATGCGCGAGGAGCTCGAGCCGCAGCACGGCATCAACGAGTCCGCCGGCAAGGCCCTCTACTGGAACGAGGAGTCGGAGACGCTTCCCCGCGGGAAACTCGAACTGCTCCAACTCGATCGATTGAAGGCCCAGATCGCTCGCGCCACGGAACGCGTCGGTTTCTACCGGGAGTGGGCGAAGCGAAACGCGTTTTCTCCGGTCGCAATCCGCTCGCTCGAGGACCTAGCGCTCCTCCCGTTCACGAGCAAAACCGATCTTCGCGACCACTATCCTTTCGGGATGTGCGCGGTGCCGCTCTCCGAGCTGGTCCGGGTCCACGCCACGAGCGGCACGACGGGAAAGCCGACGATCGCGCCCTATACCCGCCGCGATCTCGAGCTCTGGGCGGAAGTGATGGCTCGGGTTCTCACCGCCGGCGGGGTTGGCCCGAACGACGTGGTCCAGAACGCTTACGGCTACGGACTCTTCACCGGTGGGCTCGGTTTCGGTCTCGGTGCTGAAACGATTGGCTGCGCGACCATTCCCACCTCGAGCGGGCTCACCTCCCGCCAGCTCGTAGTCATGGAAGACCTGGGCGCCACGGTCCTATGCTGCACGCCTTCCTACGCGCTCGTCATCGCCGAGGAAGCCGAAGCGCAGGGCATCGACTTCCGGCGGCGCATGAGGCTTCGCCTGGGCTTCTTTGGCGCCGAGCCATGGACCGAGGAAATGCGGAGGGAGATCGAAGACCGCCTCGGGCTCGAGGCATTCGACATCTACGGGCTCGCGGAAATCATCGGTCCGGGAGTCGGCGTCGAATGTCAGAGGCACGACGGACTTCACCTGTTCGAAGATCACTTTCTCGCCGAGATCGTCGACCCCGAGAGCGGCAAGACGCTCTCACCGGACTCGACCGGAGAGCTCGTCCTCACGTCGCTCAGTCGTGAGGCTCTGCCTCTTCTCCGGTACCGGACACGGGATCGCGTACGGCTAACCCGCGAGGCCTGCCCCTGCGGACGAACGTTTGCCCGCATGTCGAAGCCCCTAGGACGCACCGACGACATGCTCATCATTCGAGGGGTCAATGTGTTCCCATCACAGATCGAAGCCGCGCTCCTCGAAGTCGATGGTCTCGCCCCGCAGTATTTGATTCTGGTGGATCGCGAGCGCGATCGTCTCGATGAGCTCGAGGTGTGGGTGGAAGCGAGCCCGTCTCTTTTCGCCGAGGGTGAATACGCCATGAAGCGGGTGTCTACCGAAGCCAACAAACGCGTCCGAGACGTGCTCGGAATCAGCGCCCGCGTCGTCGTCGTCACCCCGAAGAAGATCGAGCGGGGCCTCGGGAAAGCAGTTCGGGTGGTCGACCGCAGGAGCTTCCAATCGTGAGCACGGCGTGGATTACCGGGACTCTCCCCGTAGGGCGTGCACCGGATCGATCCGCGTGGCCCGCCGGGCGGGGATATAGCTCGCCAGAGCGGCGACACCGACGAGAAGCAACGGGATGCCGACGAACGTCACCGGATCCGTCGGAGTAACCCCGAACAGGAGACTCGCTGCCAGGCGCGTGACCAGAATCGACACGATCACGCCGACGACGACACCACTCAGCGAGAGCGCCAGCCCGTGCCTCAAGAGCAACCGCATGATGCTCCTCGCGCCGGCGCCGAACGCCATCCGCACGCCGATCTCCTGGATGCGCTGGCGTAGCGAGTAGGACATCACTCCGTACAAGCCAATCGATGCCAGAACGAGAGCCAGAAGCGAAAAGACTCCGACGAGCGTGAGCGTGAAACGTGCCGGGGCCATCGCGTCGTTCACGTAGTCCTCCATCAGACGCAGGTCGGCGATGGGGACGTCGGGATCGAGTGTCTCGACCTCGCGGCGGATGGCGGCCACGAAGCCCAAGGGGTCCGCCTCTCCCCGCACAGTAAGGGTCATCGGCCACCAGGGAAAGAACCGGTAGGGGAAATAGAGAGCTCCGCGCCCGTCCGTGGTGAGCGACTCCGACTTGACGTGCTCCACCATCCCCACGACTTGGACGGACTGGCGCTTCAGATCCATCGTCTCGGTATCGAACTTGACGATCTGCATTCCCTTACCGATGGGATCGTCGTCGGGCCAGGTCTGTTGGGCGAGCTTCTCATCGATCACGATGACCTGCTGGGCATTGGGCTGATTGTCGGCTTCACTGAGAGCTCGGCCCGAGATCAGCCGGATTCCCATGGCTTGGGTATAGCCGGGAAGAGCGGCTCGGTAGTCCGCCCGATTCGTCGCCCACTCCTCCTCGGTAGCGCCCTCCCGCCCGTAGGCGAGAACCCAGTACTGATCGCCGCCGCCAAGCGGAATCGGAGTGGCGCCACCGACGGCTTCCACGCCCGGAAGCGCCCCGATTCGGTCGCGCAAACGGTCGAAGAAGCTGACACGCATCTCGGGGTCGCGATACTTGAAGAACGGTAGAGGGACGGTCAGGGTAAGTACGTTCCGGGCGTGAAATCCCGGGTCGACTTGCTGAAGGTTGCGGAAGCTCCGCGCGGTGAGACCGGCGCCGATCAAAAGGACCAGCGAGAGAGCCACCTCGGACACGACGAGCACGGTGCGAAGTTTGTTGCCGCGCACCCCTCCGGAGTCGCTGCCTCGCTCCATGAGAGCTGTCGCCAGGTTCGGGCTCGCCGACTTCAGGGCCGGTGCCGCCCCGAACACGAGAGCGGCCAGAAGCGAGGCCCCCGCGGTGAACACCATCACCGTGGCGTCGATCGAGACACTCTCGAATCGTGGCAAGTTGACCGGCTGCATCGCCACCATCACTCTGATTCCGACCCACGCCAGCGCAGTCCCCAGAACGCCGCCGACAAGGGCGAGAACGCCACTCTCGGTGAGCATCTGGGCAATGATTCGCCGCTGTCCCCCGCCGAGGGCGGCGCGTACCGCGATCTCCCTCTCTCGTTCCTTGGCGCGTACGAGCAGAAGATTCGCGACGTTGGCGCAGGCGATGAGCAATACGAACGCCACGGCCGCGAGCAGAGTCAGTAGCAAAGGGCGAACGTGCTCGACGACGTCCCGGTGCATGGAGTTCACGACGATCTCCATCCCCACGCTTCGATGATGCTGGAACTGCTCTCGGAATCGCGCCGCCAGCGCGTCCATCTCCGACTGAGCCTGTTCGAGGGTCACGTCGGGCTTCATACGCGCGACCACCGTGAGCCATTCACCGTCACGCGGACTCGTCGAGAAGTCCACCGGGAACACGCGCCAGGCGTCGATGTTCGTGGGCATGCCGGCATAAGCCGGCAAATAAACGTGAAAATCGGGCGGAAGGACCCCGACGATGACGCACGCCTGGCCGTCGAGCTGCAGCCCTTTGCCGAGAACGCGGGGATCGGCCCCGAACTGCCGCTGCCACATGCCATGGGTCAGCATGAGAGCACCCGGCGGAAGCTTCGCGTTCGGGTCCATGAAAACCTTGGGATCGATGGCGGTTCCATCCGCGGGCTCGAAGTCTCGCCCCATGAAGGGCCGTACGCCGAGGACCTTGAACAAATTGTGGGTGCTCCAGCCCACCATGACTTGCTCCGGACGCTCCTCACCGGTGATCGTTCCCTCCACGGCGATGGCGCCGGCGAAGTCCTCGAACATCCGCGTCTGTTCTTTGTAGTCGATGAAGTCGGGACCGGACACCGGAGCATTCGGGCGGTTGGCGTTCGTCATCCGGTTCCAAATCAGTACCAGACTCTCGGGGTCTCCGTAAGGCAATGGCCGCAGGAGGACCGCATTGGCGACGCTGAAGATCGCCACGTTGCTTCCAATCCCGAGGGCCAGCGTCAGAACCACGACCGCGGTGAAGGCCGGCCGCTGCCCAAAGGTGCGAACGGCGTAGCGAACGTCCCGAAGAAACAGACTCAATATCGTTCCGTCAATCATAGGTTTTCGAGGTATCCCCGGAGGGCGTCGGGCCCATCTTGAAACGGCCCTCCATTATGCTCAGAAGCGCGCCGCTTTGCACATTTTCCATACCTTAATTTGACTCCCTCAACTGGTCAGACTCATCGGTGGGAATCGCGTCGATTCGAGGCTCGTTGCAACATCCCGGATCTCGCGGTATCGCTACAATGGAGCATCATGAAGTGGTCCCGCGGGATGCGCCTGCCCGCCCTGCTGCTGGCGCTTCTCGGGATGCTTGCCTGGCTCCAGTTCCGGTGGACGGGACAGATTAGCATCGCCGAGCGAGAACGGATGCAGGACAGCCTCCAATCCTCGCTCCGGCGGTTTACCGGCGAGATCGACGAGGAGCTGGCGCTCCTGGTGCGAACCTTCCGCCTAGACGCGGCTGACGAGCTCGGACCGGCGCTCGCCAACCGGTGGGAGCGCTACCGGGAGGAAGCGCGTTACCCGACGCTGGTCGATGCGCTCTACGTGGCCGACTCTCATGGCGACTTGACGAAGCTCGATGACACCGGCGCGCTCGTGACCGTGGAGTGGCCCCCGCTCCTCGAGCGCGCTCGAGACCAGTGGGAGCGACCACGCGGCCGAGGGGAGCGCCCGAGCCGCGGCACCCTTCCCTTCCCGCTATCGTTTGTGTCCGAGGCACCGATTCTGGTGGTCCCGATCGCATCGCGGGTTTCGCGCCGGCCCGGCTTCACTCTTGATGGACATACCGTAATCATCGTCGATGTCCCAACGATTCGCGAAGCGATCCTTCCCGAGCTTGCCGAGCGCTATTTCGGGGCTGACTTCGAGGTTGCCGTCATCGATGGCCGGGGGGAGCTCGTGTTCGCGACACCGGGCGGGAACGCGGCACTCGACGAGCCCGATGCCCTTGGGCAGCTCTTTTCGCTCGAGCGATGGCGTGGCCGGCCGCCGAGACCCGGGGAACGTCGTCGCCCGCCGCTCCGGCCCGTCGAGGACCACCAGCAGGGCACCGGCCTCTGGAAGGTTTTCGTGCGTCATCGGGCGGGCTCACTCGAGGCCGCGGTGGCGAGCGCTCGCGCTCGAAACCTCGCGGTGAGCTTCGGGATCCTGGGACTTCTTGCCGCGAGCATCGGTCTCGTCGCGCTGTCGACTCGTCGGGCGGTCGAGCTCAACGATCGCAAGATGGAGTTCGTCGCCGGAGTGTCCCACGAGCTGCGGACACCGCTCGCCGTGCTTCGATCGGCGGGGCAGAACCTCGCCGACGGATCGGTATCCGACCCGGCACAGGTCAAACGCTACGGGCTCCTCATCGAGTCCGAGGGACGAAGGCTCAACGACCTCGTGGAGCAAGTGCTCGAGCTCGCGGGAATCCAGTCGCAAAAACGCCGGTACCGCCACGAACCGATTCTCGCGGAATCGCTCGTATCGGACGTGCTTCGAGACTGCGAAGCTCACCGCCAAGAGCGCGACGTCCCCATCTCCACGAGCTTTCCGACCAAGGGGATCACGTTGATGGGAGACCGGGAAGCGCTCCGACGCGCTCTCAGCAACATCCTGGGGAATGCCCTCAAACACGGCGATGGTGACAACGCCATCGAGATCCTCGCCGAGCCGAGGGGCTCGAAGATTGCGATCGTCGTCAGCGACCGGGGTCCCGGCATTTCGGAAGAGGAGCGCGCTCACCTCTTCGAAGCCTTCTACCGCGGCCGACGCGCCCAGGAGCGCCAGGTGCCAGGGAGTGGACTCGGTTTGAGTCTCGTCGATCACGTCGCTCGCGAGCACGGTGGCCGCGTCGAGGTGGAGTCGACGCCGGGAAAGGGAAGCCGGTTCACGTTGTACCTGCCGGCGGCGGCGCCGCTCGACTCGAGCGGCCAACCCGTCAAGGGATCGACGGATCCATTTCCGCGGTGAAGGTTCCTCCCGTCAAAACACTGAAATCGTTGGTCAGAGCAATGAAGGTCTTCGCGGAGAACGTCACATTCCCACTGCCGCCTACAACGTACCCGCTCCCGGCGGTGATCGAGCAACCCGTGACCGTCAGGAATGTATTGACGGTTTGCGCGGACAGGTTCTGATTCGGGGTCGTGCACAAAGGCTGGACATTCAGCGACAGCTCATAGAGCTGGGCGGCGTTCTCGAAGCCCGGAATCACATTCACGAAGAACGTGCCGCCCGATCCCAGGTCGACGTCGGTCACGCTCTCGGCCGCGCCGATGGGGTTCGAATCAGACATCGCTAACACGGTGCTTCCGTCGCTCGCGAGAACCTCTACGCCCAGATTGTTCTGAGTCAGCGAATTGAAGCTGGTTCCGGCGGAGCAGCTACCACCCATGTTCTGGCTCCCGCTCAGATAGGTTGCGCCGACCGGTGAGAGCGTTACGTCGAGCAGCGTGCCAGGGGCGGCGGTGAAGCTCAGGAAGTCCCCGTCGG
>DASPGQ010000385.1 GCA_035620555.1 Vicinamibacteria bacterium | reverse complement strand
CGCGTCGATCGGGGCGACCGCTCGCTCGTGGCCGTCCCGGTGTTTCCTCTGCGCAATTTCACCGCCCGCGACATCTATATTAGAAAAGGCGACGCGATGAGACCGGCCGATCTGAGCGGCCGCCGCGTCGGCGTCTACAGCTGGGCCGCGAGCGGCTCGGTCTGGTATCGGCACCTCCTGCGCCACCTCGCGGTCGATCCGGCGAAGATGACCTGGATCGTGGGAGGGGTCGACGCGCCTTCGAAGGTCAGCTCCGTCGCTCCTTTTCCGTCTCATGTTCGCGACGCGCCCGAGGGCCGCTCGCTCGTGGATCTCCTCCTGGCGGGTGAGGTCGACGCCGTCTTCGCTCCCATCCCACCAAAGTCGTATCACCCGGTGGACGGGCCGCTCGCTCGGCTCGTTCCGGACTTTCGCACGGTGGAGAAGCGGTACTTCGAGGAGACCCGTTGTTACCCGCCGCAGCACGTGGTCGTGCTGAAGCGGGATGCGTGGGAGCAGGATCGCTCCGTCGGCCGGAAGCTCGTCGCCGCATTCGACGAGTGCGAGGCGCAGTTCCAGGCGAATCAGCACCTTTTTCCCTACGGCCCTCCCTGGCTCATCGCCGAGGTCGAGGAGACGGATTTGCTCATGGGGCGGGACTACGCGATGCACGGCCTGGAGAGAAACCGAGGGCAGGTCGAAGCGTTCTGTGAATCGGCGTTTCTCGATGGTCTCACCTCGAAACGTCGCAGCGTCGACGAGCTCTTCGCCGAGTTTCTCGCGGCGTGAAAACCGAAAGGGTGGGGGCGGCTAGACTTCGTAGACGTCTCGGGCCCGCTAAGAAATGAAGTAGGAGCCCGCTACCACAACACAGCGACGATTCCGGAATCGGTAATCCCTTGATCCCGAGTGATGAGCGGCAAGTCTCTTGTCGTTGCCGCAGCAACGATCGCCGCATCTACCGCCTCGCAGACGACTTCTGGCGAGTGAGGTCGATGCCGCCTTCTCGCGGAACCCCTCGTCGTCGCACCGCCTAGTCCGCCTGCGAGAGCCGAGTGAGCTCGTCGAAGAGTGAAGCGCGCTCCGCCCGCAAGGCCTCGAGCGCATGCGATCGCCGCCAGCGAGTCAAGCGAACCCGCACCGCGCGAAACGTCTGGCGCGCAAGCATCTGATAATGGAGTACGACGTAGGCGCTCACCGCGCTCGAGACGAAAGCAAGCGCTCCCGTCAGCACCGGCGCCTGGGAAATCTGAGGGTAGAGCCCCGAGAGCCTCGTGTGGCCCCATCCCACGAGAAGGGCGACTGCTAGCCACGTGAGCGGGAACGCCAACGCGCCCACGACCAGCTTCGCCGAGGCGATGTCCTTGGGCTCGCCCGCCGCCCACTTCGACGCCGCCCACACCAGAAGCCCCGCGGGCAGGTTCACGACATAACCGATGACGAATAGCGGCGGCAGAACGAAGTAAATAAGAAACGCCTGAAGCGCGATCCGAAACGCCAGCCCCATTGAGAACTTTCCGGTAGCGTAGAGCTCGTGGTCTTCCACACCGAGGGCACGCAAATCGCGGTCGTACTCACGAAGTCGCGCCACGATCCGCTCGACCTCTCGGGGATGGGTTCGCAGCCGCTCGTTGTATCCCGCCCAGACCCTTCTGAAGGCGAGAACGCGTTCTTTCATATCCGGGCGCTCGACAGTCTTCCCTCTTCGATGCGCGTACTCCGCGCGAAACAACTTTCGCGCCCGGTGCATCGTGTGGTGGAGTTCCCAGCTTTCCGTCGCGTGGGCGACGTTGCGCAAGCTGCGCTCGAGCGTATCCGTGAGCGTCCGGTAATGTGCTCGCCGCTCGTCCTCGCTCGCCGTTGAAGCGGGAGGGTTGGCAACCGGCGCTTCGAGCTCGAGCGGCGAATGAAAGATGACGAGCGCGCTCGACCGGAAGAGCGACTTCTGATCGTAGTGGAGCCCAACCGGAATGATGACCGGCGGTGGCGCTCCCGGAGGTGTCAACTCCCGAGCGCGATAGTAAAGTCTCGCGGCTCCCGTCTTGAGCTCCGTCAGGTAGGGCGCGTCGTGGCTCTGCCCCTCGGGAAACAGAAGCGCAAACGCCTCCTCCACCACCGCACGCGCCATCTTGTCGAGACTCTCTCGGTTCGCCTCCAGCCGCGCTCGCTCGTCCTCCGAAGGAAAATCCCGGCGGCGATAAACCGGCACCACCCCGAGCGCGCGCATCATCCATCCGAGAATCGGCCAACGAAAAAGCCCGTGCCGTGCGCCGACCACGATGCGTCCCGGGTACTGGCTCAGGATGAGCGTTCCGTCGAGTAGTGCGTTCGGATGCCAGGCGATGAAGATCCCACCGCCCGAGGAAGGAAGATTCTCGAGCCCCGAAACCTCGACCCGGCGAAAAAACACCTGCACGAGCACGCGGAGCACAGTGACGCTCGCGCGGTAGAGAGAAGAGCCTTGAGTCATCTGACTCGATCATCATAGATTCTTGGCCTCCTTCGGAGCAGGTCGATCGCGTTCAAATGGCTCGCTCGCTACGCCGGCAGGATCAGGAAATGATCGGCGTGCCGAGGCCGCACCGCGCCGAAGTGCCGCTGGTCGAGCGTCGCCACTTTCTGCTCCCCAAGCTTTTCGCAAGTGACCATGACCGCCGCATCCACCATACCCAGGTCCAGGTCTCGATACTCCGCCTGGAGATCGGCCACGCGCCTCATTTCTGCGATCGAGAGCTGCTCCAAACGGTACGCACCTTCCGCAATGTCCGCGAGGAAAATAGACCACACCTCGGCCTGCAATCTTTTGCGAATCCAGTAGTCGATCTCCACCAAGGTCGCCGCTACGACGATGAGAGGTTCCTGGATCTCTTCCAGAACATCCACACAACGAGCGTGCGCGGGATCGTCCGCGTCGAGAACCGCCAGGATGGGGCCCGTATCGAGAACGAGAGACACTTACTGGGCCGCAGGAAGGTCTTCGCGATCCACACTGTCCTGGGACACACCCGACCCGGACCGTCCAATTCCCACGTGCGGACGACGGCTACGACGCAGCTCCTCCGCTTTCTCCTTCAAGAACTCACCCACCAGCGTGGCGAGCGAGACCCCCTTCCTCCTGGCCTCCGCCCGAAGGGTCTCCAGAACTTCGTCCTCCGCGGCAATTGTGGTCCTTCGTGTCATGAGACGGATGATATCTGATTCATGAATCAGATGCAACAGGAGAACGAATCAAGCGCGCCCAGTTCTGACGAGCCTGCTACTGTCTCGAGCACGGTCTCGGGGTCTCCGACAGTACGCGCCTTGGGTGAGGAGAGCTTCGAGAAGTTCCGCGTTCTGAAGTCGGCGACAAGACCCATGATTCCGTCGAGCAGCCCGATGCGGGCGTGCGGCGGGCTTTTCATCCACAATACCGACGAGGTCCGCACCGGCGTCTTCTATAATCGCGGGGCTCATGGCGCTTCCCCCCGGAACCCGACTCGGCGAGTACGAGATCCTCGAGCTCATCGGCTCGGGCGGAATGGGTGAGGTCTACCGCAGCAAGGATCGGAAGCTCGGAAGAGAAGTCGCTATCAAGGTGCTTCCCGAAGCGTTTCAGCAGGACGCCCAGCGCCTCGCTCGCTTCGAGCGCGAAGCGCGGGTCCTGGCATCGTTGAATCATCCGGGGATCGCGACCCTCCACGGTCTCGAGCGAGCGGAATCTCTCACGTTCCTGGTGATGGAGCTCGTGTCCGGAGAGACGCTCGCTCAGCGAATCGATCGAGGAGCGGTTTCGCTCGAAGAAACGGTTCAGCTCTTCGCCCAGATCGCCGAGGCGCTCGAAGCGGCGCATGCCGTAGGGGTCGTTCACCGCGACCTCAAGCCGGCGAACATCAAGATCACGCCACAAGGGCGGATCAAGATTCTCGACTTCGGCCTCGCCAAAGCCTTTTCCGCGGAGGAGCCGCCCACCGACCTCTCCCTTTCGCCGACCCTCACCCGAGACGCCACCGGGGCCGGGGTCATTCTCGGGACGGCCTCGTATATGAGCCCGGAGCAGGCGAGGGGGAAGCTCGTCGACAAGCGGACCGACGTCTGGGCGTTCGGGTGCATGCTCTTCGAGGCCCTCGCCGGCCGCAAGGCTTTCGACGGCGAGTCGGTGACCGACGTGTTGGCGAACGTAATCCACAAGGACGTCTCCTGGGAGTCGCTTCCGCCCAATACCCCCTGGCGCGCCCGGGACGTTCTTCGACGTTGCCTCACGAAAGATCGAGAAAAGCGTTTCCACGACGTCGCCGACGCCCGGCTCGAGCTTCTCGACGCTGACGAGCCTCCGATGCCCGCGCCCCGCCCGAATCGATGGGCGGTGCCGTCGCTGCTCGGGGCTATCGCCGTCGGGGCCATCCTGGCGTGGCTAGTCGCTCGCGGCCTCGGGCAAGCCCCGGCGGGCGGAATCGAGCGCTTTGTCATCGCACCCCCGGCATCGGAGCCGGCGCTCTCGGTCGAATCCCCTGCGATCTCTCCCGACGGAAGGTGGATCGCCTACGTGGGAATCCAAGGCGACGAGCGCAAGCTCTACCTGAGGCCGATCGACGCGCTCGACTCCCAGGTCGTTCCCGGCGGCGAAGACGCGACGTGGCCTTTCTTTTCGCCGGACGGCCTGTGGATCGGCTTCTTCTCCGGCGACAAGCTCAAGAAGGTCTCGGTCCTCGGAGGAGCGCCCGTCGTCCTCACCGACGCATTCGGCGACGGCCCTGGAGCCACGTGGGGGCCCGATGGCACCATCTGGTTCTCGGGGAACTGGATCTCCGGCTTCTATCGGGTCTCGGAAGAGGGGGGCGAGGCGTCGCACATCACCGTGCCCGATGCGAGCCGCGGCGAAGTGGGCCACTGGTGGCCCGACTTTCTGCCGGGAGGCAAGAGCGCTCTCTTCACCGTCTTCACCGACAAGGGAACCTCATTGGTGGCGGCTCTCGATCTCGAGTCCATGACGTGGAAACATCTGTTTCCCGGAATGCGGGCCCGATATGCGCGAAGCGGACACGTCATCTACTACCTGTCGGGAATCTATCAGGCGATGCCGTTCGATCCCGTACGGGTGGAAGCGCTGGGGCCGCCCGTCCCGATTCTCCCGGACACGCGTGGGCTCACCCCCACCGGGGGCCCCCAAGCCTTCTTCGGCGTCTCGGAAGGTGGAATCGCGGTGAGCGTTCCTGGAGGAGGCTCGTTCTACCCGAGGAGCAAGCTCTTGTGGCTCGATCGAAATGGAGCCATCGAGAAGCTTCCCTTCGAATCGGCTGCGATCAATACCGCCGATCTCGATCCGGCTGGCCGGCGGGTGGCGGTGAGCCGCATCGACGTCGGGTCGTACGGCATCTGGATCTACGACCTCGAGGGAGGTAACGAGGAAAAACTCACGCGCGATTCCCACAGTTTCGATGCGCACTGGACCCCCGACGGAAAGCGCATCGTCTATACTTCGGCGCGTCGGGGCGCCTACGATATTTTCGTGAAGCCGGCCGAGGCCCTCGGGTCGGAAGAGCCGCTTTTGGCAAGAGACATCGACGAGGCGGCGTACGGAGTCTCCCCCGACGGCCGTTGGCTCGCTCTGAGAGAGTACCGAATCGAAACCGGCGAGGACCTCGCAATCGCTCGAGTCGATGAGCCCTCCGACATCGTTCCCGTGGCGAACACGCCATTCGAGGAAAACTCGGCGAGCTTCTCCCGGGACAGCGCCTGGATCGCGTTCCGATCCTTCGCATCGGGCCGCTCGGAGGTCTACGTGCAGCGCGTTCCCGACGGAACGGGACGCGTCAGGGTGTCTTCGCGCGGCGGGGCGAATCCCGTCTGGTCCCCGACGAGGGACGAGCTCTACTTCGTCTCGGGAGACGAGCTGATGGCGGTCGGCTACAGCGTTTCCGTTGACGGGTTCCACGCCGAGCCCCCGCGCCCGATTCTGAATCTGCCGCGAGGCCATCGCGCGGCCGAGGTCCTGGATATCTCACCCGACGGCCAGCGGTTTCTGATCGCCATCGATACCGGCGAGGACCCGCCACCCACCGAGCTCCACGTAACGAGGAAGTGGTTCGAGGAGCTGAATCGGGTGGCTCCGCCGAC
>DASPGQ010000384.1 GCA_035620555.1 Vicinamibacteria bacterium | reverse complement strand
ATATCGCCTGGGTGGGCCGTTTGAGGCCGGTCGTGGCCATGCCGCCGTTGCGCGAGCTCGCCCCCCAGCCGATCGTCTCCCTTTCGAGAACGGAAACGCTCGCTCCGCTTCGCTCCAGGACACGGGCCGCGTTGAGCCCGGTATAGCCGCTCCCGACGACGGCGACATCGACGCGCTCGGGAAGCTCGGAAGCGACGGGCAAGTCGTTCGGCCGCGGATACTCCGTCCTCCAGAAGGGCTCGTGGCTCAAGAGCGGCGTATTCTTGTCACGCAAACGGCGGGCCTTGGATGAATTGTAAATTCCCTCGGGAGGTCGGACCCTACTTTTCCTTCGCAAACCGGTAAAGGTGCGACGCGGTTCGAATCAGAAGGCTTCCGCGCACGAGAGCCGGTGTGGCGAGGGTGAACTCGTCGAGGTCGTTGGTGCCGAGCACCTCGTAATCGGCGCCCGCGCGGATGACGTAAGTGACGCCTTCCTCGCTGAGACAGAAGATCTTTCCATCGTACCCCCAGGGTGAGGCGGTGAATGGACCCGAGACATCGTCGATGCGCTTCTTGTCGTAGATCTCTTTTCCGGTCCGGGCGTCGTGTGCCGTCAAAAAGCCGCGATCGTAGAGCGTGTAGTAGATCCCGTCATAGACGAGGGGCGAGGTCCCGTAGGGGCCGGCCTGCGGCCAGGACCAGGCAACGTGCTCGCTCGAGCTGGCACCTCCCTCGAGAGTAATGTCGCCGGAAGCGCCGGGCTTGACGGCGTAGACGGGACGGACCTCGTCTCCGAAGTATCCCGAGGTGAGATAGAGAAGACCGTTCTCGGAGACAGGAGTCGGGATCGTGATCGACGACATGGGTGAGAGCTGCCAGAGAAGATTCCCGTCGAGGTCGTAGCTTCTCACCGCGTTCGTCCCCGCCGTAACCAGCTCGGTCCGGAGCTCGTTCTCCCACACGAAGGGAGTCGACCAGTTGCTCTTCTCGTCGCGCGAGACCCTCCATTTTTCTTTTCCGGTCGTCGCTTCCAGGGCGAGGAGATAGGAGTCCTTCTCGTTGTCGTTCACGATGAATAGCGTTGCCTGGTGAAGGACGGGTGATGCCGCGGTTCCCCAGCCGTATCGCGTTTCGAGGGGCTCGAGTCGTTTGTCCCAGGCGGGCTCACCCTCGTGGGTGAAGGCGAAAACGCCGAGATTTCCGAAATAGGCATAGACCCGCGACGCGTCGGCAACGGGTGTCTCCGACGCGTAGCTGTTCTTCAAGTGGCGCGCCTCGGTGGGACGCCCTCGATGCACCTCGCGGCTCCACCTTAGCTCGCCGGTCTCGAAGTCGACAGCCAGTACCACCCATCGGTGCTCGCCCCCGGGGATGTCCTGCTGGCCGCCCGAGTAGTAGCCGGCTTGAGGCGGTCCCTCGTCCCCGTCGGAGACGACCGATGTCAAGAAGATGAGGTCGCCCCACACGACGGGAGAGGACCATCCACGGCCGGGAATACTGGCTTTCCACTTCACGTTCTCGGTCGCACTCCAGGTTTCGGGAAGGGTCGGATCCTCTACGACGCCACCCGATCCGCGGAACTGCGGCCAGTTGTCGTCGGCAAAGAGCGTCGTGGTGGCGCTCAGTAACGCGATCAACGAGGTGATGAAAACGATCATGCTTCGATACTCCATCCAGAATCGACCCGGCTCGAGAACGCGGATCGGCCACGAGAGCGTCTCACACTCCAGAAACAAATATCCACCGCACGCGGGATATACTCCCCGAGCGTGAGCACGTCCGACGAGCTTCCCCGCAAGCTGGGGCGACTCGACGGCGCCCTTCTCCTCGTGGGCACGGTCATCGGCTCGGGGATTTTCGTTGTACCGAGCCTCATCGCCCGTCACGTTCCCGAGCCCGGTCTGGTGCTCGGGATCTGGATCTTTTCCGGGCTTCTCGTGCTCGCCGGGGCCCTCGCTCTCGCCGAGCTCGGAGCCATGCTCCCTCATTCGGGCGGACTCTACGTCTACATGCGCGAGGCCTACGGTCCGTTCTTCGCCTTTCTCTACGGGTGGACGGTGATGCTCGTGGTCATCCCGGGCTCCGTCGCGGCGCTC
>DASPGQ010000383.1 GCA_035620555.1 Vicinamibacteria bacterium | reverse complement strand
CGACGGGAAGCTCGACGTCGATGTTCTTGAGGTTGTGGTGCCGGATTCCCCGAAGTCGAATGGTCATCGGTCGCTCAGTAATCCACTCTCACCAGATGAAGCCCCTTGGCTGGTGCCGTGGGCCCCGCGGCCGTACGGTCGTGAGAGACAAGCAGTTCTTCGATGGATGAGTGTGGCCGCCGGCCCCGGCCGATCTCGAGGAGCGTGCCAACCATGTTTCGTACCATATGCCGCAGGAAACCGTTGCCCGTGACCTCGTAGACTAGCTCGCCTTCCCGGTGGGAGAAAGAGGATGCGGTAACGTGGCGAACCGTCGTCCTGGCGCTGCAAGAGGCTGCGCGGAATCCACCGAAATCGTGCTCTCCGACGAACATCGGGGCCGCATCTTCCAGTGCGGCCCGGTCGAGGGGGTAAGGGTAATGCACCGTGAAGCGGCTTCGGAACGGGAGAGGAATGGCGGCTCGGTCGAGATGGTAGCGGTACGTCTTCCACCGGGCGCTGAAACGGGCGTGAAAGCCGTCCTCCGCGACCGAGACTTCGAGGGCACGAATGTCCGGAGGCAGCTGGGAGTTCAGGCCTTTGACGATTCCCTCGCACGGGATGGGCCGATCGAGCCGGAAGTGGGCCACCTGCCCGAGCGCGTGGACCCCCGCGTCGGTCCGCCCTGCCGCGACGATGCGGACCGGGGTCTTGGCAAGGCGGGCGAGCGCGGACTCGAGCCGTCCCTGGATCGTGTCCGTCCCCGGCTGGACCTGCCATCCGGAATAGGCGGTGCCGTCGTAGGCGAGCGACAGCCGGTAGTTAGGCACGGTCGCATTCTAGTCCGTTTGCCGCACCTCTCTTCGTGTCCCATCGTGGCGATCCCGCTTCCAACAGTCTAGAATGACGGTTTCCGAAGGGGAACCTGGATTCCGCAGCCCACGTACTAGCCTTTACGAGGTCCGTACGATTCCGGGAAGAGGCTCTTCCTTCTCACTCGAGCAACAGAGGAACCGAGATGACACTGAAACACCCCATTTGCACGGCAGCTTTCTGCCTTGCCTCCCTTCTGACCGCGATTTCTGGTCGTGCGCAGGAGAGCGACGAGGCGGTACCGATCGACATCACCCTGCAGCAGGCCATCGAGATGGCCCTCGAGAACAATCTCGATATCGTCGTTTCCCGCCTCGACACGCAGGTCCAGAGCGAGGGAACGGCGTCGGCCCGGGGGGTATACCAGCCGTTGCTCTCGGCCAACTTCAACAACCTCGACAGCCGCTCTCCCGCCCAGTCCCAGCTCGTGGGAGCACAGGTGCTGACGAGCACCCGCACGAACTACAACTTCATCTGGCAACAGGAGCTCTCGACCGGCGGCCGGTACAACGTCTCGTGGCAGAACCTGCGCTCGACGACCAATAGCGCCTTCTCGGGCTTCAATCCTCTCTACGACGCGGCGGTCAGCGGCCAGGTGATCCAGCCCCTGATGCAGAACTTCCGGCTGGATCCCAACAAGCAGCGCATCCTCGTCGCTTCGAACGACGAGCGCATCTCCCGGAATCAGTTCCAGGTGCAAGTCATGGATACCGTGAGCAACGTCGAGTTCGCGTATTGGGACCTGGTGTTCGCCATCCGTGACCTGGAAGTCGCCCGCAAATCCCTGGAGCTTGCACAGGACCTCCTTCGCAACAACCGGATTCAAGTCGAGGTCGGCACCATGGCCCCCATCGACGTTCTGGAGGCGGAGGCCGAGGTCGCGGCTCGTGAGGAAGCGGTCATCCTCGCGGAAGAGTCCATCCGTCTCACCGAGGACATCCTGAAACGGCTGATCAACGATCCGGAGTCAGCGGATTTCTGGGCGAACAGTTACCGACCTGTCGACCAACCGACGAGTGACGAGGTCCGAATCGACGTCGACGAGGCCGTCCGAACCGCGTTCCAGAGGCGACCCGTCCTCGAGCAGTCGCGGGTGGAGCTCGAGACCCGGGACTACAACGTTCGCTACACCCGAAACCAGATGCTCCCCCAGGTGGATCTGGTTGGCTCGGTGGCCTTCAACGGCATCGGCGGGACGCAGCTCCTTCGTCAGGATTTTGCGGAGGACCCTACAGGCGTCATTCCCGGCGGCTACGGGGACGCCGTCGATCAAGTTTTCGGGGGCGACTTTCGCGACTGGTCCGTCGGGCTCAGCGTCTCCTATCCCCTGGGCAACTCGCAGGCGGCCGCGGCGTACGCGCAAGCACAGGTCGCGGCGCGTCAGCAAAGAGCGCTCATCGAATCGAACGAGCTGTTCATCGCCCAGGAGGTCCGTCAGGCGGCCCGCGCCGTCGATACCAACCGCAAGCGTATCGACGCGACCCGTGTGGCACGGGAGCTCGCGGTGCGCCGTCTCGAAGCCGAGCAGAAGAAGTTCGAGGTGGGAATGTCGACGAGCTTCTTCATCGTTCAGTCGCAGCGTGACCTTTCGCAAGCCGCCGCCAACGAGCTGAGGGCCCTCATCGATTACAACAAGGCCATCGCGGCATTCGAGCGGGCCCGAGGGACGATTCTCGATCGGTCCAACATTTCAGTTCGGTGATCATAGAGTTCATCCATAAGAATAAACTCCCCTCGATAACTTGACAGAACGCGTGTGGTCGCGTACGGTTATAGAACCTTGTTGTTGGTTCATCCATCCGCGAAGGGAGTTTGATATGGCAAGGCCCAGCAAGTCCCAGAACCCGGAATTCCTGGCCAGGCGTCGGAAAGCAATCGCCGATCTCGCCGATCGCCGTCGCCGGCTGCAGATTCTTCGTGCATCTGGTATCGCTCTCGGGCGCGGAAACAGCAAGATCGTGACGCGGCTCACTCTCTCGGGCCCCGCTTCACCGCCCCAGACCTGACTCCTCGAGGTCCTCGTTACCTCCGATTTCCAGAAAGTTGCGAGTCGAGGAAGACTAGCATTCGCTCCGCCGCCCAGAAACAACCCGGCGAGCCCGCGGCGCCAACGAAGCCGACGTGCCCGCCCGCGCGGGTGACTTCCAACTCCACCGAGGGCGAGATTCGCCACTTCTCGACGCTCTCTCGGGGTATGAAGGGATCGTCCCGGGAAGCGAGCACCAGTGTGGGGCGCTCGATGGCGACGAGTCCTGGGCCCGCACTCACGCTGCGGTAATAATCTTCCGCGTCACGATACCCTTCGTAGAATGCCGTGATGACCTGGTCGAACTGCCGGAGCGTCGTCACGCCTCGCTCGCGGCCCTTCTGATAGCGCTCGGGCGACAGTCGCTGACGCGAGCGGTACGAGCGCTTGAGCGAGCGCACGAAGCGTAGCGCATACAGGGTGTTCGATCGGCGCTCGAGCGCGTCGGCGCAGGCCGACATGTCGAGCGGCGGGCAGACGGCGGCGAGAGCGATCAGCTCGTCCGGAAGTCTCGAGCGCTCGCGCGCGATCGTCAGGAGCGAGAGACCGGCCCCGAGCGAAAAGCCACCGATGGCGAAACGCTTCACCCGATGGGCAAGCCACTCGACGACTGCCACGAGGTCTGCCGTTTGTCCTGCGTTATAGAGCCGCGGGCAGACTTCGAGTCCATCGCCACATCCCCGCAGATTCATTCTGATCACGTGCCAACCCAATTGGTGTGCGCGCTTGCCAGTCGCGACCATGTAAACGGAGCGATCACAGCCCTCGAGACCGTGCACGAGAAGGAGCGTCGGCCTGTCGCCGCCCCGCGGATGCCAGGAGCATCGCAGAAGCAATCGCACCCCGTCGCCGGCCTCGACGATCGCATCCTCGGTGGGAACGGACCAGCGAAGCCGGGAACGAAGTAGCTGGCCGAAGATCGTCTGCAGGTGCGCGCCGGGCAACAGCCTGTGGGGGAGGAAACCCTCCATCAGCGGGCCTTCGCCACGATCTTCAGATTCCCCCGTTCGCTCGTCTCGAATCGAGCACCGCGGCTGCGAAGCTCGGCCAGAGTCGCTTCGAAATCTCGTTCGCTTCCATAGGCAAGCAGGAGAGCTTTGCAAGAACCGCAGGTGGCGACGTCA
>DASPGQ010000382.1 GCA_035620555.1 Vicinamibacteria bacterium | reverse complement strand
CTTCCCTTCCGCTACGAGGACCGCAGCCGCCGCCTGAAGGTGACCCAGCTCGAGCCGGGACAAGAAGCCACCGTCGAAGTCGTCGTGCAGTCGGTGCACATCCGCAAAACGAGACGTCGCAACTTCACCCTCGTCGAGATGATGGCCAAGGACGAGACCGGCAGTGTGAAAGCCGTCTGGTTCAACCAGGACTATCTCAAGGATACGTTGACCCAGGGCCGGAGGGTGCTCTTGTTCGGCAAGTTCGAGCGCAGCGGCTTCAGCCTCTTCCCCGAAGTAACGAACCCTCAGTTCGAGCTCGTGGAATCGGGCGGGGAAGACGTCCCGACTCACGCGGGGCGAATCGTTCCCGTCTACGAACGCATCGGAGCGATGAGCCCCAAGGTCTTGCGCCGCGTTCTCCACTTTCTCGTCTCTGGCATGCCGCGAAACGTCCCCGAGCTCCTCCCCGAAGACATCCGGAAACGCCACGAGCTCCCGACACATGCCGAAGCCCTCGAGAAAGTCCATTTTCCCGAAGAGGGATCCGAGCTCGATCTCTACGCTCGTTTTCGTGCTCCCGCGCAGAAGCGGCTGATCTTCGAAGAGCTCTTTCTCTTTTTTCTCGCCCAGGGGCTGAGACGGGCAAGAAACCAGGAGCTTCCCAAGCGGCGATCGTTCCCCGTCGACGATCGAATCCGGGAAGTCGTTCGGAAGATTCTTCCGTTCCGTCTGACCGGCGCCCAGCGCGAAGTGCTCAAGACCATCGCCGAGGATCTCGAGTCGACCGTCCCGATGAGACGCCTGGTCCAGGGCGACGTAGGATCGGGGAAGACCATCGTGGGCGTCCTCGCTGCGGTCATCGTGATCGAGAACGGCGCCCAGGTCGCGTTCATGGTGCCGACGGAGCTTCTTGCCGAGCAGCATTTCCAGAACATCCATCGACTGCTCGAGCCCGCGGGGATCGAAGTCGCCCTTCTCAGCTCGCGACTGAAGAAAGTCGACCGCGAGGCTCGGGTCACGGCGATCGCCGCGGGAGACGTCGACATGGTCGTGGGAACGCACGCTCTCATCCAGGAAGACGTGACCTTCAAGGAGCTCGGCCTCGCCATCATCGACGAGCAGCACCGTTTCGGCGTCATCCAGCGGGCCGAGCTTCGACAGAAGGGCTACGGCTGCGACCTCCTGTTCATGACGGCAACTCCCATTCCCCGCAGTCTGGCGATGTCGCTCTATGGCGATCTCGACAACTCGGTGCTCGACGAGCTTCCACCCGGGCGACCGGCGATTCGAACCGAGCGGGTGTCATCGGGGCACATCGAGCGGGTGTTTCGAACGATCGAGGCGGAGGTTTCCGGTGGACATCAGGTCTACTACGTCTGCCCGCTGGTGGAGGAGTCCGAGAAGATGGATCTGAAAGCGGCGGTGGAGCGTTACGAATCGCTGGCAAAAGGCATCCTCCGCCATCGTCGGGTGGCGCTGGTGCACGGCCGCATGGCTCCGCCGGAAAGGGAAGAAGTGATGGCAGCGTTCCGCAACGGCTCTGTCGACGTACTGGTCGCGACGAGCGTGGTCGAAGTGGGAGTCGATGTCCCCAACGCGACGCTCATCGTGATCGAGCACGCCGAACGCTTCGGGCTTTCGCAGCTCCATCAGCTTCGGGGCCGTGTCGGCAGAGGGACAGCCGCCTCGAGAGCGATCCTCCTGACTTACGAACCCACGACCGACGAGGCGGAGAAACGTCTCGCGGCGATGCTCGAGACGAACGACGGGTTCGCCATCGCCGAGCGCGACCTCGACATCCGCGGGCCGGGCGAGTACTTCGGTACGCGCCAGTCGGGAACGCCGTTGTTTCGAATCGCCGACCTGTCGCGGGACAAGAAAATCCTCGAGGACGCGAAGCGTGAAGCGGCTTTGTTTCTGAGCTCGGCGGAGTCGCGCACGCCATCCGGCGAGCGTCTGTTGCGCCAGGTCATCGACCACTGGGGAGAGCGATTCGATCTGGTGGAGGCTGGTTGACCCGTGCGCATCGGAAGTGGCGCACTTCGGGGCCGCAAGCTCGTGGCTCCCCACGGGACGAAGACCCGCCCGACCAGCGGACGGTTGAAGAAGAGCCTTTTCGACGTCCTGGCGAGCCGTCTCGAAGGAGCTCGGGTTCTGGACCTCTACGCCGGGGCGGGATCGCTCGGCATCGAGGCCCTTTCACGAGGTGCGGCCCACGCCGTGCTCGTGGAGCGGCGTCGAGCGGCGGCGGAAGCGATCCGCAGAAACATCGAAGAGCTCGGACTCCTAGACCGAGCCGAAGTCATCAGGAAGGACGTCCTCTCCACCCTTTCGCGCCTTTCGGGACGTTTCGACGTGGTCTTCGCCGATCCACCTTACCGGTCGATGGAACCCGAGAAGCTCCTGCGGTTTCTCGGAAGGGGCACGATTCTGTCGGATTCGGCATTCGTCGTCCTCGAGCATCATCACAAACGGGAGCTTCCCGATCGCATCGGAAACCTGGTGAGCCAACGGATGATTCGGGCGGGAGAGAGCTGTTTCACCCTATTCGCCCTGACCGAATGATTCCCGACGAACGGATGTGTTACGCTTTCCGCGATGTCCGAGCGGATTGCCATTTACCCGGGATCTTTCGACCCGCTGACCCTGGGCCATGTGGATATCATTCAACGAGGCAGCTCGCTCTTCGACACCATCATCGTCGCCGTGCTCGAGAACGTGGAAAAAAAGCCGCTGTTCACCGTCGAAGAGCGTCTGGAGATGATCCGTGAAGCCTTCGCCCACGGCGGCAACGTGGAGGCTGACGCCTTCAGTGGGCTTCTCGTGGACTACGCCGCGGGCCGGAAGGCCACGGCGATCGTCCGCGGCATTCGCGCCATCAGCGATTTCGAGTACGAGTTCCAGATGGGACTGATGAACCGGCGCCTCGCCCCGACCATCGAGACCGTGTTCATGATGCCCGCGGAAGATTACTCGTACGTGAGCTCGCGGCTGGTGAAAGAGGTCGCGAGCCTTGGCGGGAGCGTGCATGGGCTGGTGCCCGACGGCGTGGAGAGGAGACTCTTGGAGAAAGTACGAGGATCCAGAACATGAGGCTCGCCCGTCGCGTCGGTTTGATCCAGCCATCACCGACGATGGCGGTAATGGCGGAAGCGATGCGGCTTCGCGCGGCGGGCGAAGACATCGTGGATTTTTCCGCGGGACAGCCCGACTTCGCCACGCCGGAGCACATCAAAGACGAGGGCATCCAGGCCATCGCCGGCAATTTCACCCGCTACACGGCAAATTCGGGAACGCCCGAGCTGCGGAAGGCGATTGCCGACCGATATCGGCAGGACTACGGGCTCGAGTTCGAACCATCCGGCGTTCTGGTCACGAGTGGCGGCAAGCATGCGCTCCTGAACTTGATCCTCGCCATCGTGGACGAGGGCGACGAAGTCATCATTCCCACTCCCTACTGGAGCACGTTTCCCGAGCAAGTTCGACTGGCGGGCGGAGAGCCCGCCTTCGCGATGACGTCAGAGGCCGACGGGTTTCGGACGACCGCGAAAGCCATCCGCCCGGCGCTTTCGGACAAGACTCGGGTTCTGCTGCTCAACTTTCCTTCGAATCCCACCGGAGCGGTCATCGACAGGAAAGAGCTCGAAGCGCTCGGCGATCTCGTCGAGGGACGTGACATCTTCTTTATCTGGGACGACACCTACGCACGACTCATGTTCGAGCCCGCGCCCGGGGGAGCTTTTGCCACGCTTCAGCGGCGGCTCGGTGAGCGTTTCGTCGTCGCGGGAACGGCATCGAAAGCTTATGCGATGACCGGATGGCGCCTGGGGTGGGCGCTCGGTCCCCCCGATCTCATAGCCGGATGCGACGCGCTCCAAAGCCACATGACGTCCCATCCGAGCTCGATTTCGCAGCGCGCCGCGCTTGCCGCTCTGCGATCGGATCAGGCGAGGCTCGCGGAGATGGTGTCCGAATATCGTTGGCGCTCGGAGAGGCTGCGCGAGGGACTCCTCTCCATCGAGGGGCTGACGTGTGCCGAGCCGGGCGGGGGGTTCTATCTGTTTCCCAACGTCTCCCGTTTCGTTCCCCGGAGCCAGACGGCGACGGATCTCGCCGGTGCCCTGCTGAACGAGGAGCGCGTCGCCGTCGTGCCCGGTCTCGCATTCGGCTGCGATGGGCACTGGCGAGTGAGCTTCGCGACCTCGCGGGAGCGGATCGAGGAGGGTATTCGCCGACTCCAGCGATTCTTTCGGTCTCGATGAAGACGCTCTCGGCGGTGCTCGTCAGCCTCCAGAATCCTCGCGAGAAAGTGTGGGGAATCCTTCTCTCGGTCCAGACGAGCGGAATCACGCTTCGGGGCATCCATCTGAACTCGTTCGACGACTGGAGCCGAGCGGTCGCACGCGGAGAGACGGATATGCAGCTTTCGACGGTGTTCTTTCCGCTCCACCGTGTGGAGCGCATCGACGAGGACGAAGCCGTCGGACCGGTTCCCTCGCTCTCGGATACGTTCGAGGACCGGGTTGGGCAGGACGTGTGGAGCTTTCTCGGGCTCGAGTCGCTCCCGCCCGAGTCGTCGGACGACGGTGCGCCGATGACCCTTCGCGAGGCAGAACGGGCCCATGTGAGGCGCGTGCTCGACGAGTGCCAGGGAGATCGAGTGACCGCCGCCAGGATCCTGGACGTCCCCGAGTCGGAGCTCGACGCGCACTTGAACCCCCATATCAAGTAGCCTCCGCAAAAAAGAACACAACATCTTGACCCGAACCGGGCCCTTCTGCTATCGTCCGGTGAAAAACAAGGAGCGGGCATTGAGCAAACTGGGGTCATTCGTTCTGGTTGCGTTCGTGTTTTCGTGGGTGAGCGACAGTCGAGCACAGGGGATCGTCTTTCCGAGCGCGGGAGCGACGCATCGGTCGATGGCGGGCGCTTCGACGGCGGCGCCATTCGACGCGGCGGGAGCGGTCTACTGGAACCCAGCCGCGATGGCGGCCATGGTCGACGGCGAGATCTTCGTCGGCGTGGACTTCGTGTACGGCGATACCTATCTCGATTCTTCGGTCGAGTCGACCGGTCAATTCGGAAGCAATCGCAGCGATAGTGGACTCGCCGCCGCGCCGGCTTTCGGCGTCGTGAGTCGCCCGGAGAACTCTTCCTACACCTACGGGCTCGGCGTCTATGGTCTCGTGGGCCGTACGATCGACTTTCCCGCGAGCGAGTTCAATCCGGTGTTGAAGCCGTTCGATCCGCCGCGGTCATTCGGTCTCGGCCCGGTGTCGTCTCGAGTCTCCGGCCTTCAGATCGCACCGGTGATGTCGAAGGACGTTTCCGAGACTCTCTCCGTCGGAGTGGGGGCCCAGGTCACGTCGATGTTCCTGGCGCTCGATCCGGCGCTGTTCGCCGAGCGTAATCCGGGTGGACTCTTTCCCCCGGCGACCCAGGGCCGCTCCTACTGGGGAGCGGGCTTTCAGCTCGGAGTCTTGTATCGACCCGGTACCCCGTGGAGCTTCGGCGCGTCGTACAAGAGCCCTCAGTGGTTCGAGCGATTCGACTACAACTCGAAGGACGAGAAAGGCAATCCGCGCCAGCTTTCCCTGGAGCTCCAGCTTCCCTGGATCGTCTCTCTCGGCGCCGCTTATCACGGGTTCGAAGATACGGTCTTGGCCGTGGACGTTCGGTACTTCGATTACGCCAACACGAAGCTCTTCGGTACCACGCCTGCTAACGATGGGCTAGGGTGGAAGAGCATCTGGGCGATTGCGGTCGGGGCCAAACGCCCGCTCAGCTCGCTCATCGACGTGCAAGCGGGTTTCTCCTGGAACGGCAACCCCATTCCCGACGCCGCGACTTTGTTCAACATCCAGTTGCCGGCGGTGAACGAGCTCGCTTTCTCGGGAGGGCTCACCGTGGCGCTGACCGAGCGAGTCGATATCGTCGGGAGCGTCGTGTACGCGCTGCGGCATACCAACCGGGGAACCATCCTCGAGATACCTGGAACCGCGATCGAGCTCGGCCAGGACCTCGCCACCTTCAGCCTCGGGTTCGCGTTTCGGCTTTGAGTCGAGCGATGATAAACTTGCGTTTTCACTCGCGTCCAGCGCGATCACACATCCCATCGTTCCGACAGGAGTTCCATGAGCACGAGCCCGAACGCGCCGCCCGAAGGCGGACGCATCGAGATCGAGAACGGAGTACTACAGGTTCCCGACGACCCGGTCATTCCCTTCATCGAGGGCGACGGCACCGGCCGCGACATCTGGCGAGCCAGCCAGCGTGTCTTCGACGCCGCCGTCGAGAAAGCCTATGGCGGCAAGCGCCGCATTCGCTGGTATGAAGTCCTCGCCGGCGAGAAGGCGTTCAACGAGACCGGGAACTGGCTTCCCGACGAAACGCTGAGCGCGTTCCGCGACTACCTCGTAGGGATCAAGGGTCCGCTCACCACGCCGGTCGGTGGAGGCATCCGCTCTTTGAACGTCGCCCTGCGCCAGGAGCTGGACCTCTATGTCTGCCTTCGGCCGGTCAAGTGGTACGCGGGCGTGCCGAGCCCGGTCAAAAAGCCAGGCGATGTGGACATGGTCATCTTCCGGGAGAACACCGAAGACATCTATGCCGGTATCGAGTACCCGGCGGAATCCGGCGAGGCGCGGAAGCTCATCGATTTTCTCGAGAAGGAGATGAAGGTCCGAAAGATCCGGTTTCCCAAGACGAGCGGAATCGGCATCAAGCCGGTGAGCCGCGAAGGGACGGAGAGGCTGGTGCGCGCGGCCATCCGATACGCGCTCGACCATGGGCGGAAGAGTGTAACCCTCGTCCACAAGGGGAACATCATGAAGTTCACCGAGGGCTCGTTCCGCGACTGGGGCTATGCTCTCGCGGCAAGGGAGTTCCGCGACGAGACCGTCAGCGAGCGGGAGACCTGGATTCTCGGCAACCGCGAGGACAACGCGGGCATCTCCGTAGTGGAGAACGCGCGCGCCATCGAGCCCGGATACGACCTCATGCCCGAGGAGCGGAAAGCTTCGGTCCGGTCCGACGTCGAGACGACGCTCGCGAACCTGTGGAGGAGCCACGGGGACGGACAGTGGAAGAAGAAGCTCTTGATCAAGGATGCGATCGCGGACATTACGTTGCAGCAGATCCTCACCCGCGCTTCGAGCTTCGATGTCATCGCCACCATGAACCTGAACGGAGACTATCTCTCCGACGCACTGGCCGCTCAAGTCGGGGGCATCGGCATCGCTCCGGGCGGGAATATCAACTACGTGACCGGCCACGCCATCTTCGAGGCGACCCATGGAACCGCACCGAAATATGCCGATCTCGACAAGGTCAATCCCGGCTCGGTCATCCTGTCCGGCGTCCTCATGTTCCGTCACATGAAGTGGAACGAGGCGGCCGACCTCGTCGAATCGAGCCTGGAGAAGACGATTGCCGAAAAACGTGTCACGTATGACTTTCATCGTTTGATGGAGGGCGCGACGCTCCTGAAAACGTCGGAGTTCGCCACCGCGATGATCGAGAACATGTGACGCAAGGAGTACGAGGTCATGGGGAGATTCAAGGTCACGGTCGTGGGAGCGGGAAACGTTGGCGCCACGGCGACGCAGCGTATCGCTGACGCCGAGATCGCCGACGTCGTGATGATCGACATCCTCGAGGGTATCCCTCAGGGCAAAGGCCTCGATATGCTCGAGGCTTGCCCGGTGTCGGGGGCGGATGTGCATGTCCGGGGGACGAACGATTATCGGGACACAGTCGGTTCCGACGTCGTCGTCATTACCGCCGGCCTGCCGCGAAAGCCGGGGATGAGCCGGGACGATCTACTCCTCAAGAATTACGAGATCGTCAAGGGAGTGACCGAGCAGGTCGTCAAACACTCTCCCGAAACCATCCTGGTGGTCGTGTCCAACCCGCTGGACGCGATGGTGCAGACGTCGTTCAAAGTGAGCGGGTTCCCCAAAGCGCGGGTCATGGGAATGGCCGGGGTGCTGGACTCGGCGCGCATGCGCGCCTTCATCGCCATGGAGATGAAAGTCTCGGTCGAGAACGTCCATGCCTTCGTGCTCGGGGGCCACGGCGACGATATGGTTCCGCTGCCCCGTTATTCCACGGTGGCGGGAATCCCGCTACCCGACCTGATGTCCCAGGAGACGATCGATCGGATCGTCGAGCGCACCCGCAAAGGCGGTGGGGAGATCGTCAGCTATTTGAAGACGGGCTCGGCCTACTATGCGCCGTCGGCGGCCATCGTCGAGATGGTGGATGCCATCCTGAAGGACAAGAAGAAGATCCTGCCCTGCGCGGCCTACCTCGAGGGCGAGTACGGGATCAACGGGCTGTACATGGGAGTCCCGGTCAAGCTCGGATCCTCGGGCGTCGAGGAAGTCATCGAGATCTCGCTCACGAACGAGGAGCGGGCGGCGCTCCAGAAATCCGCCGGAGCGGTACAGGAGCTGGTGGACAAGATCGGCGTTTGATGCGTCTTCCCCCGCCACTGGGTAGCCAATGAACCTGCACGAGTACCAAGCCAAAGAGCTCCTCTTACGCTACGGGGTCCAGGTCCCACCGGGAAAGCCCGTACGATCGGCCGAGGCAGCGGTCGAAGCGGCCCAAGAGCTGGGCCTTCCCGTCGTCGTCAAGGCTCAGGTCCACGCGGGGGGGCGGGGCAAGGCCGGCGGGATCAAGCTTGCCAAGACGGAGTCCGAGGTTGCGGACATCGCGACACGGATGATTGGGATGGAGCTCGTCACCGCGCAGACGGGGGGCGAAGGCAAGATCGTCCGCCGTCTCTTGATCGAAAAGGGCCTCGACATCGACCGAGAGCTCTACGTCAGCTTGCTCGTCGATCGCAGCGAGGGAAGACCTATCGTCATCGCCAGTGCGGCCGGTGGGGTCGAGATCGAGAAAGTCGCCGCCGAGACCCCGGAGAAGATTCTCCGCGTCACCGTCGATCCCGCCGTGGGGTTGATGCACTACCAGGCTCGCGAGCTCGCTTTCGGTCTCGGTCTCGAGGGCGACGTCTCGAAGAAGGCCGTCTCGTTCCTCATGGGATTGTATCGGGCCTTCATCGGCCTCGACGCCTCGCAGGTCGAGATCAATCCCTGTCTCGTGACCCGGCAAGGCGACGTCCTGGCTCTCGACGCCAAGGTCAATCTGGACGACAACGCCCTGTTTCGACACCAGGACCTCCTCGAGCTCCGCGACACCGACGAGGAGTCTCCGCTCGAAGTGGAAGCGTCGAAACATGGTTTGAGCTACATCAAGCTCGACGGAAACGTGGGCTGCATGGTGAACGGAGCGGGGCTCGCGATGGCGACGATGGACATCATCAAGCACGCCGGCGGGGCCCCGGCCAACTTCCTCGACGTGGGCGGGGGAGCGAGTCCCGAACAGGTCAAGAATGCGTTCCGCATCCTGATGTCGGACTCGCAGGTCAAGGCCGTCTTGATCAACATCTTCGGCGGCATTCTCCGAGTCGACCGATTGGCCGAGGGTCTGATCGCCGCGGTGAAAGAGCTGGGCGTGCGGATCCCGATCGTCATCCGCGCCGAGGGGACGAACGTCGAGCTCGGGAGAAAGATGCTCGCCGAATCGGGATTCACCTTCATCACCGCCGACAGCATGAAGGATGCGGCCCAGCGGGTCGTAAAGGCGGCAGAGGGCTCCGCATGAGCATCCTCGTCGACAAGAACACGCGGCTCCTCGTCCAGGGGATCACCGGTCGCGAGGGGCAGTTCCATGCTCGGGGCGCCATCGACTACGGCACGAAGGTCGTGGCGGGGGTGACGCCGGGCAAGGTCGGCGAGACGTTCGATGGCGTTCCCGTATTCAACACGGTCAAGCAGGCCGTTCGGGAGACGGGAGCAAACGCCTCGGTCATCTTCGTTCCGCCGCCGTTCGCGGCCGATGCGATTCTCGAGGCGGTCGACGCGGAGATTCCTCTCGTCGTATGCATCACCGAGGGCATTCCCGCGATGGATATGGTGGAGGTGATGCGGGTCGTCGAGGAGACCACCTCCCGCCTGGTGGGCCCTAATTGCCCTGGGGTCATCTCGCCCGGCCGCGCGAAGGTCGGGATCATGCCCGGCCACATCCACAAGGAAGGGCCCGTGGGAGTCATTTCCCGAAGCGGAACCTTGACCTACGAGGCGGTGGACCAGCTGACGCGGCGAGGGATCGGCCAGTCGACGTGCATCGGCATCGGTGGAGACCCGGTGATCGGGACCACCTTCGTCGATGCTCTCGAGCTGTTTCAGGCGGACGACGAGACCGAGGCCGTCATCCTCATCGGTGAGATCGGCGGCGGCGCCGAAGAGACGGCCGCGGAATACATCGAGCAGAAGTTCACGAAGCCCGTCGTCTCGTTCATCGCCGGGCAGACGGCCCCTCCGGGAAGACGCATGGGCCACGCGGGCGCCATCGTGATGGGCGGCAAGGGAACGGCGGCTGACAAGATGGCGGCCCTTCGCCGAGCGGGCGTGACCGTGGTCGAGAGCCCCGCCGACATGGGCGAGACGATGGCCAGGATCCTGGTGAGTCAGTGAGACAAGGACGGGGGAGACAAGGACGGGGGAGACCATGACCGAGCGCACGCTTGCCATCATCAAGCCCGACGCCGTTCGCCAGAACGTCGCCGGCAAAATCCTGGCTCGGATCGAAGAGGCCGGCTTCAGGATCCTCGGCCTGCGGATGATCCAGATGAGCAAACGCCAGGCCGAAGGCTTCTACGCCGTTCACCGGAGCAAGGCCTTCTTCTCGAGCCTGACCGACTATATGAGCTCGGGCCCGTGCATCGTCATCGCCATGGAAAAGAAGAACGCGATCGATGACTTGCGCAAGCTCATGGGGGCGACGGACCCGGCCAAGGCTGAGCCGGGCACCCTGCGCAGCGAGTTCGGCACCTCGGTCGAGGAGAATGCCATCCATGGCTCGGATTCAGCCGGGTCATCCGCGGTGGAGATTCCCTATTTCTTCACCACCCTGCAGCTCATCCTGTGAGATGAAGCTCGTCGAGGGAGCGGCTCTTCGCGAGCGGCTTTCGGCCGTTCCCCCTCTCGTCGAGCACCTCGTCGATCCCGAGACTCAGATTCAGATGAACGGCGTCGATTTCACCTTGAGGGAAGTGTCTCGCTTCGGGGACGAACCGGGAGTGATCGATTTCGACAACTCCGGGAGGCGTACCCCTTCGACTCAGGCCATTCCGCCCGATGAGTCCTCCTGCTGGCGTCTTCGTCCCGGCCCCTATTGGATCGTCTATAACGAGGTCGTGAACGTCCCCGCCGACATGTTCGGCCTAGCCCGTACCCGTTCGAGCGTTCTCAGGTGCGGAGCTCAAATCGGAACCGCACTGTGGGATTCAGGTTACTCGGGAAGGAGCGGCTCGCTTCTCGTCGTCCACAATCCCGCCGGCATCGTCTTGAAGAGAAACGCCCGCGTCCTGCAGCTCGTCTTCTTCGCTCTCGACGTGCCCGCGGCGAAGACCTACGCGGGCCGCTACCAGAACGAGAACAAATAGCCCCGTTGCTCTGCTAAACTCCGCAGGCAGGGTCTCGATGACACTCGCTGCCGGTAGCCGTCTCGGCTCCTATGAGATTGCCGCTTCGCTCGGGCGGGGCGGCATGGGGGAGGTGTACCGGGGGAAGGACCTCAAGCTCGGGCGCAAGGTGGCCATCAAAGTCCTCCGGAGTGAGTTCTCCCAGGACGCGGAACGGCTCCGGCGCTTCGAGCAAGAAGCTCTCGCCGCGTCCGCCTTGAATCACCCCAACATCGTGCACATCTACGACGTGCACGTTCGTCGGGGCTCGGGCGCGGCCGAGGGTGATGCAGCCGAACCGGACTACATCGCCATGGAGCTCGTGGAGGGTCGAACGCTCCGTGAGGTTCTCACCGAGGCGCCTTTTTTGGGAGAGCGGCTGTACGAGATCGCGATTCCCATTGCCGCCGCCCTCGCGAAAGCTCACGGCGCGGGAATCGTACATCGCGACCTCAAGCCCGAGAACGTCATGGTGACGAACGATGGGTTCGTGAAGATTCTCGACTTCGGTCTGGCGAAGCTCCTATCTTTTCCTTTCGAGGCGAACTCCGAGATGGCCACTCTCGCTCGCGAGGGGACGCGTCACGGCGTGCTCCTGGGAACGGTCGAGTACATGTCACCCGAGCAGGCGGCGGGAAAAAACGTCGACCATCGCTCGGACCAGTTCTCTTTCGGTCTCATCCTCTACGAGATGGTGACCGGACGGCTCGCGTTTCGGCGCGACACCGCGGCACAGACCCTCGCCTCGATCATCGAGAGCGAGCCCGCGCCCATGGCCGAGGCCAACCCGTCGTGCCCGAGAAAGCTCGAGACCCTCGTGGGTCGCTGCCTCGCCAAGGACCCCGCAGGGCGATTCGAAGACACGGGCGAGATCGTGGTCGAGCTCAAGAAGCTCGCCCGCGATGGCGTGCGGGCGGAAAAGACGACGCCTCGGTCGGCAACCCGGGACCCGATGGGAATCGGAAGCTACGTCGAGCGCGAGGTGAGAGGCGTACTCTCCGAGGTGGATCGTGAGCTGCGCGAGGCCTTCAGCTCGGAGGTCTATCAGGTTCGATCGAGCGGTCACACCCGGGCCCTCTCGGAGGCGCGTCTGCGGAAAGCGTTGCGCCGCAATCGCCTTTCGGGCGCGGAGCTGGTTCGCCGCGAGGGCGAACGCGACTGGACGCCGCTCTATGAGAGCCGCATTTTCCGAGACGAGGTGCCCTCTCGAGGGGACCCGGGTGACTGGGTCGCCAAACGCAAGGTGCTGGGATTCTGCCAGCACCTCTGCGTCTTCACGGTTTTCGGCATCATCTGGACCCTCAATACCGGCTCGTTTCCGGATTGGATGGGTTTTTGGGGAGTCGGTCTCGCGGCCCATGCGGTAGGAACGGCGCCGTCATTCGTCTCGCTGTTCCGGAAAAAAAGCCTCGCTCGCGTCGCCGAGCCGAAGCCGCTCGGCTCGGGTGAGAAGAAGATGGAGCTCTTATCCGGCTCGTTTCGTGAGGAGGTGGGGCGCGTACGAGTGCTGCTGGAGCGGCGCGGTACCGACTCCGAGCTCTTGCATGAGGTGGATGCCATCGTCGAGCGCGTGGCCGACCTCGCTTCGAAGCAGAAGGATCTGGAGGAGCAAACTTCGGAAGACGAGCGGCTAAGGCTCGAGCATCTCGAGGAGCAGGCGCGCGTTCGAGCGGAAGCAGCCCAAACGGCGCGAGACCGCAAGCTCTACCAGCGTCAGCTCGACGTGGTGCGCGACCGGCGCCGTGCGATCGAGAAAGCACTCGGGGTCCTCGAGCGCCTCAAGGTGCGGCAGGACGTGGCCGAGCATCAACTCCGGCAGCTCCGTCTCGACCTGTCTCGTGCGGAAGCGTCGAGCGCACCGGTTCCCGAGCTGAGCTCGAGGTTGACCGACATACGCCACGAGGTCGACGCGATCGAGGACGTGGACGAAGCAATCGCCCGCGAGCTGATGAGCTAGAGGATATTGAAGCTGACGATGATCTCGGCGATCACGTCCACCGGCTGGCCCTGGAGCTTTCCTGGGATGAACTTCCACAGAGCGGCCGCTTCGAGGGCCTTCGAGTTGAGATCGGCACTGAGCCCCTGGAGAACGCGGAGGGGCTGCACCGAGCCGTCTTTGAGGATGACCACCTCGACGACCACCTCGCCCTCGATCTTGCGCGCGAGCGCTTCGTCGGTGAACTGGGGCTGCACTTGCCGGACGACGATCGGAGTGCTGATGCCGCTGCCCAATCGATAGGCACCACCGCCGTAGCCGCCCCCGTAGCCGTCGCCGAGACCGGAGCCCTGGCCTTCACCGATTCCGGTTCCTTCACCGGTGCCGGCGCCACCCCCGTTTCCCGACCCCGCCGAATCGAGAAGCTGCTCCATCCCCTCGAGGATGCCTTTCTGATCCAGTTCATCGGGCGCCTGCGCGACGACTGGAGCCAGAATCTCGGGCGCGGTCTCTTCCTCGGGAGGATTTTCTTCCTCGATCTCGTTGGGCCTATCGGGATTGTCGTAGACGAGCTCCTCTTTAGGCGCTTCGGTGTTCACCGCAACCTTGGCGAGATCCTCGCCTTCGATCTTCTGTACCGAAGGCGGCTCCTCGGCTTGCTCGCCACCGCCGCCGCCGCCACCGCCCGGTCCCGGCTGCATGACGAAAATCAAGTTCGGTAGGTCCCGCACGCCATCGAGCTGCGGGGGCGCCGGAAGTATGGTCGACAGGAGGAGTGCGCCGCCAAACACCAGGACGTAGCCTACCGCCGTGGCGACCTCCGTCTTCCGCTTCCGGCTCGGGTCGAAGAACGGAGGCTCGACGGCTTCGCCGGTCAGCGGGCTCAGGATATCGTCGTTACGGAAGTTCTCCTTGAGCCAGGCGACGAGTTTATTCATTCCACCTACCTAATTCTCCTCTGCGGCCAACGACGATGCAAGAGGAAGGATCACAGTATAGACTCCGCTCCGATGGACTCACCGGTCGAGCTCGACCTCCAGGACGGGATCGCGCGCATCACCTTCGATTTGCCCGGACAGAAAGTCAATTTGCTTTCCCGTGCGGTAATGGAGCGGCTCAGCGAGGTCCTGAAGGAGCTCGAGGCGCGGGACGTCCGGGGGGCGGTCGTTCGATCGGGAAAGGACGGAGTTTTCATCGCGGGCGCGGACGTCAACGAGATCCGGACGGTCCAGACTGGTGAGGAAACGGCGGAGGCGGTCCGGACGGGGCAGGCCATCATGGATCGCATCGAGATGCTGGACTTCCCCGTCGTTGCCGCGATCGGGGGCATGTGCCTCGGAGGGGGCGCCGAGCTGGCCCTCGCGTGTCACGGCCGCGTGGGCTCGGACCACCCCAGATTCCAGATCGGTTTTCCCGAAGTGAACCTCGGCATCCTGCCAGCATGGGGCGGCACGACACGCCTTCCGCGACTCATCGGAATTCGCCAGGCGATGGACCTGATCCTCACCGGGCGCGCCATCGATGCGGGGAAAGCCGAGCGCATTGGTCTCGTCGACCGCGCGGTCTCCCACCCGGAGCTCGACCGGCGTGCCCTCGAGCTCCTCGACCAGCTGATCCAAGGCCGGAGACCTCGGCGGCCGCGGAGGTCCTTCCTCCTCGAGGGTAACCCGATCGGCCGTTGGTTTCTCTTCTGGCAGGCCGGCAAGCGGGTGCTCGAGAAGACGAAGGGGCACTACCCCGCGCCCCTAGCGGCTCTCGACGTGATGCGCCGGGGGTCGAGGTCCAGAGCTCGCTCGCTCGAGCTGGAGCGGGAGCACGCCAGCCGGCTCCTTCCCGGTGAGGTCTCGAAGAACCTCGTGCGGGTTTTCTTTCTCGCGGACCGGGCGAAGGGGACTCCCGAGGGCGAGCCGCCGCGGGTCGAATCCGCGGGGCTTCTCGGCGCCGGGACCATGGGGGGCGGTATCGCCAGGCTTCTCGCTTCCCGGGACGTTGCCGTTCGTTTGAAGGACGTAAGCCCCGAGGCGCTGGGGGCGGGTCTCGCTGCGGCGCGAGCCGTCTTCGAGCAGCGGCGCAAGCGACGGCGCCTGAGCAGCTGGGAGCTCGAGAAGAAGATGGGGCTCATCACCCCCACTCTCGACTGGAGCGGGTTCGGCGTCGCCGATCTGGTCATCGAGGCGATCGTCGAAGACATCGACATCAAGAAATCGGTGCTTCGCGAGCTCGAAGCCCATGTGTCGAGCGAGTGTCTCATTGTGACGAACACCTCCACTCTTTCCGTCAGCGAGATGCAGACGGTGCTCGAGCATCCCGAGCGGATGGCGGGCTTTCATTTCTTCAATCCGGTAGACCGCATGCCGCTCATCGAAGTGGTCCGCGGACAGAGGACCGACGAGAGGGTCGTAACAAAACTCGTCTGGATGGCCCAGCGTCTCGGTAAGACGCCCGTAGTCGTGAACGACGCGCCGGGTTTCGTCGTGAACCGTATTCTCGCTCCGTACCTCAACGAGGCGACCAAGCTTCTCCTGGAGACGGCCGATATCGAGGGGATCGACCGAGCCTTCCTCGAGTTCGGAATGCCGATGGGGCCGCTGAGGCTCCTCGATGATGTCGGAATCGATGTCGCGTACAAGGCGGGTGCGGTGCTCGGCAAGGCGTTCGGTACTCGTGCCCGGCCGACGGGAGTTCTGGAGAAGCTCGTTGCCGTGAAACGGCTCGGGAAGAAGACGGGCGCCGGGTTCTATCGATACGACGGCAGACGCGCGGTGCCCGATCCAGAGGTCTGCTCGATCCTCGGAGCGTCGTCGTCGAGACCGCTCCGAGCGGACGAGGCGCTCCGGCGCGCTCTCGGTCTCATGATCGCCGAGGCCTATCGGTGCCTGGACGAGGAAGTGGTGGCGAGCGGCGACGAGCTGGACCTCGCGATGATTCTGGGCACCGGGTTTCCACCGTTTCGCGGCGGGCTCCTTCGATATGCCGAAACCTACGGGATCGATCGCGTTGCCGACGATCTGGCCCAGTGGCGCGACAAAGAAGGATCTCGGTTCGAGCCTCCTGCGTCTCTCCTCGAGCGAGCTCGCACCGCCTAGCGAACCGGTTCACGAGGACTGGGAGTGTCCCATCACCGCGTAGGCTTTTTACTACGCGTTTTGGAGGGGAGCTTTCCCCAGGGGTCTCAACTTCTTCGCATCTGGCAAGTTACGGACTCGGGTTCGCCGAAACATCGTGGCACGCCCATTGCACCATCGAGAGACACGAAAGACGGAGGACCCACGATGGCACACACGATTCACAAAGCAGAGTGGTCCGAAGCGGAAGAGCTCCATTGGCGTTGCTTTTACTGGCGCTACCTCGTCAATCGTTGGCTCGTACCGGGTCCATCCGTGCTTCAGCATCGCGAGCCGAATGGCTCGAGCGATCGAGTCGGCCCCAGCACGCGCACGCTCCACGAGAACGGCTGGTTTCACGAGCCCGAGTCCACCTGCGAGCAATAGCAGGGTGATCAAAAAATCAGCCCACCCTGCGCGAGCGGAGCGAGCCCGGCGCGCCTGCCGCGCCGTAAGCAGCCTGAGCCGTGGCGGCTCGATCGATCACGGGTCCCGCCACGGCATTGAACACTAGAGAGAGAAAAAGCTCCACACGACCAGTGGCCGTTTCATGTGACGTGAACGTACGATAAGGTCGTGAACGGGAGCTTCGATACCCGCGACGAAATCATCGCTGCCTTGCGACGGATCATCCGCGCCGTGGATCGGCACTCGAAGTTTCTCGCCCAGAGGTACGGTCTCACCGGACCCCAGCTCGTCGTGCTGCAGTTCATCGAGCAGCACGGGCCGCAAACGACGAGTCAGCTCGCCCGGGGAGTGTCTTTGGGGCAGGCAACTCTGTCCGACATCCTCGAGCGGCTGGAAAGGAAAAACCTCATCGAACGACGCCGTAGCAAGGCGGACAAGCGTCGCGTCATCAACGAGCTGACCGCCGCCGGTCGGGATGCTCTCGAGAAAGCGCCTCCGTTGCTCCAGGAGCGCTTCGTCAAGGAGCTCCAAAGGCTCGCGGACTGGGAGCAGACGCAGATCCTGTCAACGCTCCAGAGGGTCGCGGAGATGATGCGCGCCCAGGACATCGAGGCCTCACCCGTCCTCGTATCGGGTCCTGTTGGTGTGTCGGCGGAGGAGACCGCCGATTTTCTCACCGGGCAAGAGGAGGGCGAGGAGTCCTAGCCCTCGCCTCGAATCGGCACGCCCCGAGCTACCAGAGCTTTCCCCCCCACCACTCGCGAGCGAGCACCGCGAGCAAGTAGAGCGCGCCCGCGGCCACCACGATGTAGGCGGTCCAGAGACCCCAAGCGAAGACGGTAACCGAGATCACGGGGTCTCTCCCGCTCGCCGCATGGCCGTAAGGTGACTCCAATCGAACGGCTCGGGTCGAATCCAGGTCCCGACCGAGACGCAGACCATCGACACCGACGCGCCCACGAGCGCCGCGGTGTAGAAGCCGATGGTGAAGTAAGCGGTCAAGCCCGCGAGCGAACCGAGGCTCAACGCGAGTCCGACGGCGAAGCGATTGGTCGTGCTCCAGTAGAGTCCGGCCACGATGGGCCAGATGGTCGAAGCGACGAAAGCTCCGGTGAACTGAATGAGCTCGGCCAGCGTGGTGATCCGGCCCCAGCACAGCACGATGGCCAGCGCACCGAGACCCAGCACGATGAGCCGCGCCATGCGCCGGAGCTCGAGTTCGGTGGCCCACGGTCTCAGCAACTGGCGGTAGACGTCTTCGACCAGAAGATCGCTCGTCGCCGCCAGCAGGGAGTCGAGAGACGAAGCGAGTGACGAGAAGACGATGATGAGGATCAGTAGCGCACCCGCCGCCCCCATGAGCTCTCCCACCACCAGAGGGCCCACCATGTCCAGAGCGGGGACGTTGACTCCGAGGGCGGGCACGGCGAGCGCGATGCCGCCCGCGGCCACCGGTACCGGAAGCCACATGAGGCCGCCGACGAGATAAGAGCGAAAGCCCGTGCCTTGCCGAAACGCCAGCGCTCTCGACCACCACACGTTGGAGTGGAAGATTTCCCCGAGCCCGAAGAGCAGGTTGTTGAACAAGAACATGATCGATGCCGGCATCAAGATCGTCAGGAGCTGCGGCCGGTCGGCGCTCAGCGCCGCGTGGATCTCCGCGGGGGTGATGGTCGTCAACAAGACGGCTCCGACCACGACCAGTCCAAGGAGGATCAGGACGCTCTGCACGAAGTCGGTTCCAATGACGGCATGTAGTCCGCCCAGGAGCGTGTAGCCGACGCAGACGACCACGATGACGACCATTCCCACGTGATAGGGGATGCCGGTCAGAGCTTCGAGCAGGATGCCGCCCGCCATTCCCATGCTGACGAGCCAGCCAACACCGTAGAAGAACGAGATGAGAAGAAAGATCCCCCAGTTGGCGCGACCGTAACGGACGCGAACGAAGTCACCGCTCGTGTACCCACCCGGCATGACTTCCTTGATGCGCTCCGCGAGGGGAGCGAACATCATCAGCCCGACCGCGCCGAGAGAGTAGCCCACCATGCCCCAGATGCCGAGTTGATAAGCGAGCTGCGGGGCCGCCATGGTGGTGTTGGACGTCACCCAGGTAGCCACGGCGGTGGCGGTGCCGAGCGCGAGGCCCACGTTCCGCCCGGCGAGGACGTCGTCATCGAAGGACGTGCTGTGACGACCCCAGAACCAGCCCAGCGCAATCCAGACGATCGAGAAAATGCCGATGACGAGCCAGCCCAGCTCTGCCGAAAGGACCGGTGCCGTCATCGATCAATGATCAATGGCTGGTGTCGTGAGGGCGGCCATACAGCTCTCCGCTGCGATGCGCACGGTGTCCGCGAACGACGACGACCAGCAAGGAAGCGAAAACGGAGAATCCGACGGCGAAAAGAAAGCCCGCCAGAGCAAGAGACGGCGGTGCCACGGTGACGGTGCACGAGTCGTTCCAGGCGACGTTCCCCCCTTCCATCAATCCCAGGCGGTAGACGTAGTCGCCCGCGGGGCGTCCGCTCACCGTGGTCGCGTCCTGCACGCCCTCATAGAGGACCGACCCGTTCTCCTCGACACGAACGACGGTCCCGTCGGTGCCACTCCAGGCAATCCGGTATGCGCCCGTGTCGCTCGTCGAGCCCGGACAATGGAGGCTCGGTGGCACTCGATCTAGCTCCCGCTCGTTGCCGTGCGAGTCTCGATGCGATCCATCATCCCGGGATAATCACCGAAGAGATCGAAACGCCTGTGGCCCCCCATCTCGCCAAAGTGCTCGCGCCAGATGTTGTAGTAGAAGAGCATCTCCTTCGAGACGATGCCCGCGTCGGGCCACCGCTCCCGAGCTTCGCGAAGCTCGTCGTCGCTGACCTGGCTCTCCGCATAGGCAATCAAGGCCCGAGCGCCGCTGCCCTGATCGAATGGGAGTTTCTCCCGCCATAGAATCTCACTCGGGATGATGCCGTCGAAGGCCTCTCTGAGAATCCACTTCTCGATCTTCCGACCGTCGACGTTCTTTATCTTCGCCGACGCCGGCAGGTTGAGAGCGTACTCGACGAGATCCCGATCGAGGAAGGGCACGCGGGCTTCCAGAGAGACTGCCATGCTCATGCGATCCAGCCGTTGGAGCTCTGTCTTGTGGAGATTCTCGATCAAGCGCCACGAGGCATCATGCAAGTCCTGGAACTCGAGCTCGCGCAGCGCGAGATATCCGCCGAAGATCTCGTCGCTCCCTTCGCCGCAAAGAACGACCTTCACGCCTTCTTCCTTGGCCAGTTTGGCGGCCATCAGAGTCACCACCGAGCCGGTCACCATGGATGGGTTGTAGCTCTCGACGTGCCAGATGGTCTCGCCGAGAAGATCGACCAGCTCGTCGACCTCGAATGCCCGTACGTAATGCCGGATTCCCAGATGTCGGGAGACGATTTTCGCCGCCTCGACATCGGGCGCCCCCTCGACGCCGACGGTGAACGCTTTCACGTCGGGTTTCAGTCCGGCGGTAATGGCGGTGACCAGGCTCGAGTCGACTCCTCCCGAAAGGAACGTTCCGACCTCCACGTCCGCCATCATGCGCTTTTCCACGGCATGTGCGAGAAGCTCGCGAACCATCCCCGGGTTGGGGATCGATTTGTGGGTGGCCAGATAGAAATACTGCTCCGGACCCCGCTCGGGCGTCAGACGGAAACCGGGAGGCAGCATCCGGATCCAGGCAGGATCCACACCGGTCTCGAGAATCCCCTTCGCCTCCGAAGCGAAATACCATCGGTGGCCGTCGCGAGCGTAGTAGAACGGCTTGATCCCCAGGGGATCTCGCGCGGCCAGGAATGTCTTGCGTCGGCGGTCGTAGACGAGAAATGCGAACATCCCATCGAGAAAGTTGACGCAGTCCGCGCCATGGTCCTCGTAGAGATGAGCGATGACTTCGACGTCGCTGCGGGTGCAAAAGTCGTGTCGATCACGCAGATCGCCCACGAGGGCCGAGTGGTTGTAGATCTCCCCGTTACAGACGACCTGGACGTCGTGACTCTCGTCGTGAATCGGCTGCTCGCCGCGCTCGAGATCCATGATGCTGAGACGGTTGATGCCGAGACCGCAGCGGCCGTCCCAGAACTCGTATCGGGTGCTGTCCTCCCCGCGATGGGAGGTCGCGTCCAGCATTCGCTTCAACGTGTCGGGGTGCTCGTCCCCGAACATCCCTACGATTCCGCACATACCTCATCGGCCCCAAACGCGATCGTGCTTGTTCGGGCGCGCCTCTTACGTCGATGTTCACGGAGTAGAGTCAATACAAGAATGTATCGTGGACGAATTAATTTTGCAAGCTCTCGCGTCTTTATCCTTACATGTAGAAAAAAATTTGCTTCGAACCCGAAAAAAAATGCGAGATCGAGCGGAGCTCGAGGCGAGTTCCTAACCTTTGGAAAATAGCCGGCTCATTTGGCAACATTGTGGGCACGCGAGGCGGCGAGGCGACCATGCTGAAGCACTGCATCACTGACGTTCCCGGAATCCGCGTGGGTCACGCGGTGAGCACGGTGGGTCATACGGGTTGCACCGTGATTCTCGTCGAGCGGGGCGCCATCGCCGGCCTCGATATCGGCGGCTCCGCCCCGGGAATGCGGGAGACGGAGATGCTGAATCCGACCAACATGGTCATGAGAATCCACGCGGTGCTGCTCACCGGGGGAAGCACGTTCGGCCTCAACGCGGCGGGAGGGGTCCAGCAGTTCCTGCAAGAACGTGACATCGGGTTCACGGCCTCGACCGGAGTGATCGTCCCCATCGTGCCCACGGCGGTTATCTTCGATCTCGACGTGGGAAAGCCGCGGATCTACCCCGACCGCGACATGGGTCTCGCCGCGAGCGAAGGAGCGACCGAGGACGCCTCGCCCGAGGGGCGAGTGGGGGCCGGTATCGGGGCGACGGTTGGCAAGGTCCTCGGAAGCGACTCGGCCATGCGTGGAGGGTTGGGGACGGCCTCGGTGCGGCTCGCGAACGGGGTCACGGTGGGAGCCCTCGCCGTCTGCAACGCCTGGGGAGACGTCGTCGATCCGAGAACCGGTCAAATCCTCGCCGGAGCGAGACAGCCCGACGATCCCGAACGCTTCCTCGATACCGAGTCCTATATCTTCGGTCAGACCGAGCTCGCGACCCGGTATTTCGGGATGGACACGACTCTGTGCGTCGTCGCCACCGACGGTGCGTTCACGCGCGAGCAGATCACGAAGATCGCGATGATGGCCCAGGACGGCATCCCCCGCGTGGTTCGACCCTCGCATACGATGTTCGACGGCGACGTGGTCTTCGCCCTGTCGACCCTGGGAAGACCCACTCAAGCCGTGGATGTCAACATCGTCGGGAGCGTGGCGGCGCGACTCGTGGAGACGGCCATCGTCCGCGGCGTCTCGATCGCCAACGAACTTCCCGTTCCCGAAGACTTCTGAGCTCGAAGCAGCATTCCGCCACCAAATTTGCTATCGTTCCGAAACGCGAGGAAAGCCATGAAACGATTCCGGCGCTGGATCGCCGCAGGCCTTGTCGTGGTTGGGAGCTCCGTCAGCCGCGAGAGTCACGTCGCCTCCGGGGAAGAGAGGTGGCTTTCGTTCGAGACCATCGACCAGTCCGCTCTTCCAATCGTCCGGGCTCGGCTCAACGGTTCGGGAGGCCACCGTCTCGTTCTGGATGCGGGGTTCAACGACTTCGTCCTGGATACGACGATCGTCGACGGAAGCGGTCTGAAGCTCGTCGACAAAGGGGAGGTGGCCGAGATCGATTTCTACGGCCAGAAGGAAAAAGTGTCGGTTGCCTACCTCCAGCAGCTCCAGATCGGCGCGGTCGAGTTTCAGGGCGTCCGCACTTTGCTCGTCGAAGGAGAGGATGGGACCGGCATCGGCGGAATCCGGAGCTACGGTCGGATCGGCCGGGAGCTCCTCGAACCGCTTCGTCTCACGATTCATTACCCCCGGAGGCTCCTCTATCTCGAGGCCTCTCCCGATGACGAGGTGCCGGAGGGAGGGGTCGCCTTCGAGTCCGCGGGGCGGTTTCTCATGGTGCCGGTTCTGTTGACCACCGAGGGCGAAGCGGTGGAGGAGGTGCTCTTCGTCGTGGATGCGGGAACGTCGAATACCGTTATCGATCGGAAATGGGCCACGGACGTGGGTCTCGCCGCCAAAGACGCGACGAGCGCGACCATCGAGAGAATGCAGATCGGAAGCTTCGAGGCCCAAGGGTTTCGCGTCCTGCTCGGCGTCATGAACGAGCTTCCCTACGACGGTCAGCCGGTAGGCGTTCTCGGAGCGGATCTGCTGCTCTCCTCGGCCATTACCTACGATTTCGCCCGGGATCGAATCTGGCTGGTAAAGGTGGAATCTTGATCCACCGCTATCGCGACAAGAGTCCTGCCGTACACGACACCGCTTTCGTCGCCGAGAGCGCTCACGTGATCGGCGACGTCACCGTCGGTGCCGACTCCAGCATCTGGTTCGGTGCCGTCGTTCGGGGCGACGTCAACATCATCCGCATCGGGGCACGAACGAACGTGCAGGACTTGACGGTCATACACGTCAATCACGGGGAGAGCCCAACCATCCTGGAGGACGACGTAACCATCGGCCATCGGGCCATCCTCCATGGGTGCCATGTGAAGTCCGGCTCGCTGATCGGCATGGGCGCTCTTCTTCTCGACGGCGTCGTCGTCGAAGAGCGGGCGCTCGTGGCGGCCGGCTCGTTGGTAAGCCCGGGGACCGTGGTCCCGGCGGGCAAGCTCGCACTCGGCGCTCCCGCGCGCATTGTTCGGGCTCTTTCCAACGAGGAGCTCGACCGGCTCGAGCGCGCCTCGGCCGTGTACCGCGAGCTCAAGGACGACTACCGCAGATGAAATGGACGAGAACCCACAGCTGCGGTGCGCTCGGACGCGACGCCGTCGGCTCCGAGGTCGTCCTCGCGGGATGGGTCGATACCGTTCGCGATCTGGGAGGCATCACCTTCATCGATCTTCGCGACCGCGAGGGAGTCACCCAGATTCTCGTGGGGCCCGACGCGGGCGAAAGCGTGGTTGGTGCGGCCAAACGGGTGGGGTCCGAGTGGGTGATTGCTGTGCGTGGCGCCGTCATCGAGCGCAGCGCCGGCACGGTGAATCGCAATATCTCGACCGGCGAGATCGAGGTGAAGGCGTCGGAAATCGAGGTGCTTTCTCCCTCCAAGACCCCGCCTTTCGAGATCGACGACGACGTCAAAGCCAGCGAGGACCTCAGGCTGCGGTACCGCTACCTCGACCTCAGACGCGGCTCGGTCCGTAGACGGCTCGAGACCAGGAGCCGCCTTACTTTCGCCACGCGCCGCCACCTGGTGGAAAAGGGATTCCACGAGGTCGAGACTCCCTACTTGACGAAATCGACTCCGGAAGGAGCGCGGGATTACCTCGTACCGAGTCGGGTGCACCGTGGCTCCTTCTACGCGCTGCCGCAATCGCCCCAGCTGTTCAAACAGCTCCTGATGATTGCCGGCATGGAACGCTACTTCCAGATCGTGCGTTGTTTTCGTGACGAGGACTTGAGGGCCGACCGCCAGCCGGAGTTCACTCAAGTGGATATCGAGATGTCTTTCATCGACCGGGAGGACATCTACGCTCTGGTGGAAGACCTCTTCGTCGCCATGTTTCGCGCGACCGGCATCGAGCTCCCCTCCCCTTTTCCCCGATTGGGCTATCCCGAGGCGATCGCCCGCTACGGAACCGACAAGCCCGACCTGCGCTTCGGCTGCGACATCCGGGATCTCTCGGAGCTCGTCCGGGGCTCGGGCTACGGAGTCTTCGACCGCATCCTGGAAGAAGGAGGAGCGGTCCGTGCCCTCGTCGCCCCTGGTCTGGCACGATACTCGCGGAAGGAGGTGGACGAGCTCGACTCGCAAATCAAGGAGCTCGGTGCCGCGGGTCTCGGCTGGGCGAAATGGACCGAGACCGAGCTGAAATCGCCGCTGGCGAAGCATCTGGGTGATGACACTCTCAGGAAAGCTTTCGCTCTGGCCGGGGGTGCCGTGGGCGATCTCCTTCTGGTCGTTGCCGGCGACGCAAACGTGGCATCCACCGCTTTGGGGGCGATGCGCACCGTTCTCGCCAAACGCGAGAGATGGATCCCGGAAGGCGCCACACCGGCCTTTCTCTGGGTAACCGATTTCCCGTATTTCGAGTATTCTGCGGCCGAGGACCGGCTCGAGGCGAGACATCACCCGTTTACCTCGCCTCATCCCGACGACCTGGACCGGCTCGAAAGTGACCCGGCTTCGGTTCGCTCCCTCGCTTACGACGTCGTGGCGAACGGTTACGAGCTCGGCGGCGGAAGCATTCGGATTCATAGCGCCGACCTGCAGGAGCGTATCTTTCGCGCGCTCGGGCTTTCGGAGTCGGAAGCTCGAGAGAAATTCGGCTTCTTCCTCGAAGCTCTTCAATATGGTACGCCTCCGCACGGGGGGATCGCCCTGGGCGTGGACCGCATCGCCATGATCGCGGCGGGGGGCGCGAGCCTCCGGGACGTCATCGCCTTTCCCAAGACGACCTCGGCGCTGGACCTGATGACTGGTTCCCCGTCGGAGGTCTCCGAGCGCCAGCTCGATGAGCTGGGAATCGCGTTGAAGCAGCCAAACCGGATCGGCCCCGTGCCGAGTTGACGCCCCCCGAGCCCTGTGCTACGTTCGACTTTGAATATGGGCCACGACTTTCGAATCGGCTCGGCAGTAGAGTCCGAGCCGGGGGCCCGGCCAGGCTCCTTCACCACCCCCATCATTTAATCTGACCAGGTGCCTGCGGAGGTAATACCCGTTTCTTAAATGAAGAAGATCTCCGTCCCTGAGGAAGGCGCCCTGGCGCTTCTGGGCGTTCACGACGAGAATCTGAAGTCGGTCGAGAAGTGGCTCGGCGTCTCGATCGTCTCGCGGGGCGATCAGCTCATCGTCGACGGCGACGAGAAACAAATCGCCAAACTCGAAAACATATTCAATCAGTTCTCCGAGCTGTCCCAAGACGGATACCGCATCACCGCTGGCGACCTGCGAGTCGCCTTGAGGCTTCTGCGGCAGGATCCCGACGTCTCGCTCAGAGATTTCTTCGTGCACGCCGTACTGCATCCATCGAAGACGAAACGAGTGATGCCGAGAAGCGTCCATCAGCTCTCTTATATCCGCGCGATTCAGTCGAACGACATGGTGCTCGGCATCGGGCCCGCGGGAACGGGAAAGACCTACCTCGCGGTGGCGATGGCGGTAGCTGCTTTCAACGAGAAGAAGGTCAACCGCATCATTCTGGCCCGGCCCGCCGTGGAGGCGGGTGAAAAGCTCGGCTTCCTGCCCGGTGACCTCCAAGAGAAGATCAACCCTTATCTGAGGCCGCTCTACGACGCTTTGTACGACATGATGGATGCGGAGAAAGTCGTGCGTCTCATCGAGCGGGGCGCCATCGAGATTGCTCCCATTGCTTTCATGCGAGGGCGCACTCTGAACGATAGCTTCGTCATCATGGACGAGGCGCAGAACACGACCTCGGAACAGATGAAGATGTTCCTGACCCGGATGGGGTTCGGGTCAAAGGCGGTCGTGACCGGAGACGTGACCCAAATCGATCTTCCCCACGGGAAAGTGAGCGGGCTCGTCGAAGCGATGGATCTGCTGGGGAACATCTCGGGGATCGAGTTCGTTCATTTTGACGAGACCGACGTCGTACGTCACCCTCTGGTACAGTCCATCATCCGGGCCTATGAGCGCCGAAAGCTACCACGGCGCGTCAGCGTCGGCGAAAAAGAACGGACCGAGGTCGAGGCTTGATATGAGCGTCGAGAACGGATCCAAGGCGAAGAAGGAGAAACGGGAAACCTCCCGTCGCGGACGAAAAGGTTTTCGCCGGCGAGATTTCTTCGATCTCGCCTATTCTTCGCCGTGGCCGTGGGTGGGCCTCTTCCTGGGCGCCACTACGGCGCTCCTCACTCCGGGGTTGATCTATCGCGTGCAGCCCAGCGAGCTCGGGCAAATCGCCACCGTGACCGTTCGCGCTCCTCATGATTTCAGCTACGAGGACGAGGTCACCACGGCCGCGCGGCGAGAGGAAGCGGCCCAAGCCGTCCTGGAGGTCTACCATTTCAACGACGCGGCGACGACCGACGCCCGAAACCGCATCGCCTCGGCGTTCGAGGCAGGCCGCGCCTCGGTGGCGGCGCTCGAATCGTTGAAAGGCGAAGAGCTCGAGAGCGCCCTGGCGGAGCTTATGGGGGTTCTCCGGGAGAGACTCGGGGTCACGGTAGGCGAGAAGGATCTCGAGTTTCTTCTCGACAAGGAGTTCTCGATCGAGGTCGAACAGGTCCTCACCCGGGCGGTGACGAACGTCCTGGCGCGGGACATCGTTGGCAACAAGGAGCGGTTGCTGGCTTCGGGTCGGCCGATAAGGAGGAGAAGGGACGTCGCCAAGACGACTCAGATCCGGCGTGACTTCTCGAACGTGCTGACCACCGAAGAGGCGCACGAGCTGCTCCAAGTGCAGATGGCGAGCCTTTCGGATCTGCGCCAAGCCGAATGGCGAGCGCTGAGCGAGCTCGGTTCTCGCCTGATCGAGCCAACCCTCCGATTCGACTATGCCGAGACCGAGAGACTTCGCGCGCAAGCGCGCGAGGAGGTGGATCCGGTCTACTTCCACGTGAGGCGCGGCAAGACCATCGTTCGGGCCGGTGACGAGATCACTCCGAACGTTTTGCGTCAGCTCGAGTTCCTCGCCAAGGAGACCAGCCATTGGGGCCTTGCCGGGCTGATCGGTGCGGCGCTTCTCGCCGGCGTGTTGCTCTTCGTCCAGTGGTATCTTCTCCGGCCCGTTCGCGTCGGCGATGCCTGGCGGCGTCAAAGTTTCGCCATGGTGGGCCTCGTCGTGGTGGGCCATCTCGCTTTCGCCCGGGTGACTTTCTTCGTCGCCCGCTTGTTCGCCGAGCAAATGATCATGGTGCCGTTCAACAACGCGAGCTCGTATTTCTACGCCGTGCCCTTCGCCGCGGTCGCCGTGCTCGTCCTATTGCTCGAGCACACTCCCACCGCGCTCCTGGCTTCGGTGATCTTCGGCGTCGCGCTGGGAATCATGACGGGCAATCTGCAGATCGCGATTTTCTCGCTGGTGTCCTGTCTCGCCGCGATCCTGGGATTGTTCCAATACAAGCGGCGCACCGCGCTCTTCAAGCTCGGGCTTCTGGTGGGAAGCGTCAACTTCGTGACCGTTCTGGCAATCGATTTGCTCACCGGACGGTATTTCCCCCCCAGCACCTTCAGTTTCGATCTCTTCTGCGCGTTCGTCGGCGGTGCCAGTGTTTCCGTCGTCGTATCCTTCTTGTTGCCCGCATTCGAGCTCCTGTTCCATCGCACGACCGATATTCGTCTGCTCGAGCTCTCCAATCAGAACGTTCCGGTGTTGAGGCGGCTAGCGCTCGAAGCGCCGGGAACGTACCATCACAGCATGGTCGTCGGTTCGCTCGCCGAAGCCGCTGCCGAGTCGATTGGTGCGAACTCCGTCTTCTGCAGAACCGCCGCCATGTACCATGACATCGGAAAGCTGACGAAGATCAATTACTTCGTGGAAAATCAGATCGGCCCGAACAAGCACGACAATCTTTCCCCCCGCATGAGCGCCCTCATCATCGGCAGCCATGTGAAAGAGGGCATCGAGATGGCAAAGGAGATGAATCTTCCTCAGGAGATCATCGACATCATCCCCCAGCACCACGGGACGAAGCTCATTACCTACTTCTACGAGAAAGCCAAGGTAAATCAGGATCCGGCGCTCGGCGCGGTGACGGAGGAGGAGTACCGCTACCCCGGCCCGAAGCCCCAGACCAAGGAAGCGGGCATCATCATGCTGGCGGACGCGGTCGAGGCGGCCTCACGAACGCTCGATGATCCGAGCCCGGCGCGGCTCAAGGGACTGATTCGTCAGATCATCGATTACGTCTTCCTCGACGGGCAACTCAACGAGTGCGCCCTGACGTTGCGTGATCTGGAGAAGATCGCGCAGAGCTTTCTCAGGGTACTGATGGGGATCCACCACCATCGCGTGAGCTATCCCGGATTCGATTTCGAGAAACAGGTTGAGCCGGTCGTGCTTCAAAACAGCCGATGAGAAATGAACGACGATCCTGACCGGGGCCCACCAAGGGCGAGCGGGAGAGAGTCAGAGCTGGTCGTTCGGAACCTGCAAAGGCGTCATCCGATTGATCGAAGCCGATTGGCGGGATTCCTCGCCGAGGTCGCGTCGTCGCTGGGCGCTTGCGAGTCCGACGCGACCCTCGCGCTCGTCGGCGACGAGCGCATCCGGGAGCTCAACCGGCGGTTCCGCGGCTTCGACGAGGCCACCGACGTCCTGTCCTTTCCGTCACCGCCACCCTATCTCGGGGACATCGTCGTCTCGGTCGATACCGCCGAGCGCCAGGCGAAGAGGCGCGGCACGACTCTGGCGCTTCAACTCCAGGTTCTGACTCTGCACGGATTCCTTCACCTGCTGGGCTACGACCACGAGTCCGATAGCGGAGAGATGCGCCGGCTCGAATACCGGATGAGGCGTAAATTCCTCCTGACCCGAACCAGGGCGCGCCGATGATCTCGACGACACTGGCCTTGACGGCGGTCGCGCTCCTGCTCGCGCTGGCGACCTTTCTCGCGCTCATCGACGTGGCGTTCGATTACTTCAACAAGATATCGCTTCGAACCTACCGGGAGGAGCACAGCTGGAAGACCGACTTTCTGACGCACTCTCTCGAAGATCCCATGAGTCTTCTGCTCCCTCTGCGAATTGGCCTCCAGGGATCTTTCATCGCCATTACCGTCCTGGTCACCATGCTCTATCTGTTCTCGAGCGCTCCCCAGCCGCTGCTCGCGGCGTTCGTCACCATGCTCGTCGTCTTTCTCGTCTTTCGCGAAGCCGTTCCCCTGATCGTGGCCAGGAAGAACCCCGAAAAAGTGCTCCTGGTTCTCTTGCCCGCCTTTCGCGTTTATTCGAAGCTATTGACGCCGATAAGCCGGCCGCTCTCCGGTCTCGTGAGCGTCTTCGTGAGGGTCAATGACGAGGAGGTGGTCACCCATGAGGACGTTCAGGCCTACATCGAGGCGGGTGAAGACGAAGGCATCCTCGAAGGGGACGAGGGGCGTATGGTCCAGTCGATCGTTCGCCTCGGAGACAAGGTCGTCCGCGAGGTGATGACGCCCCGGCCGGAGATCGTCGCCATACGCAAAGACGCGACCCTGGGCGAGCTCCGCGCCCTCTTTGCCGAGGAAAAGTATTCCCGCGTGCCGGTGTTCGGCGACGATCTCGATCACGTCGAGGGTCTCGTTTACGCCATCGATCTCGTGGCGGCTCCCGATACCGATCCCCAGTCGCCCCTGGAGCCGCTGGTGCGGGAAGTAAGCTTCGTGCCCGAGACCAAGAAAGTGCGTGAGCTGCTGAGCGAGTTCCAGAAAGACAAACAGACCCTGGCGATGGTGGTGGACGAGTACGGGGGCGTGTCGGGTCTCGTGACCGTGGAAGACATCCTCGAGGAGATCGTCGGCGAGATCCACGACGAGTTCGACGAGGTCGATCAGGAGATCGTCAAGGAGAAGGAGGGGGTCTTTCTCGTGAGCGGTCGAGCCGATATCGACGACGTGCGTGAGGAGCTCCAGCTCGTGGTCAATGGTTCAGGGTTCGAGACGGTCTCGGGGTTCGTGCTCGATGCTCTGGGCAGGATCCCCCGCCCCGGCGAGGTGATCGAGCGTGACAACGTCCGCATCGAGGTGGTGGACGCCGACGAGCAGCGAATCCACCGGGTTCGCTTCCGCATGCAGCCTCCAGGGCCGGCCGCCTGAAACCGAGCGCTCTCCTCTGATGCGATCGGGATTCATAACCATCGTCGGCCGCCCCAACGTCGGAAAATCGACGCTCCTCAATCGCATCGTGGGGCAAAAAGTCGCCATCGTCACCGCGAAGCCCCAGACGACGCGGAATCGAGTTCTGGCCATCGCCAATCTTCCCGGCGCCCAGATGGTCTTCTTCGACACGCCGGGGATCCACAAGCCTCATCACGAGATGAATCGCAGGATGGTCGAGACGGCCCTTCGGAGCCTGAAGCAGGTCGACGTCATTCTGCTCGTTTGCGACGTGACCGAGCCTCTCGGACGGGGCGATGCCTACGTGCTCGAACAGCTGAGGGACATCGAGACACCGGCCGTTCTTGCCATCAACAAGATCGACCGCGTCGCGCGGCCGCGCATCTTACCCGTCATCGACAGCTACCGGACGGAGCACGACTTCGTCGATATCGTGCCCTGCTCGGCTCTCGAAGGCGAAGGTGTCGACGTGCTCGTCGATGTCCTGGCGTCGCACCTCGCCGAGGGCGAACCGCTCTATCCCCCGGATGCCCTCACCGATCTTCCCGAGCGCTTCTTCGTTTCCGAGATCGTGCGGGAGAAGGTTCTGGAGTCGACCCGGAACGAGGTTCCCTACGCCGCGGCGGTGCTCGTGGACTCCTGGGAAGAAGGGAACGAACTGACCCGGATCGAGGCCACGATCCTCGTGGAGCGCGCCTCCCAGCGGGGCATCCTCGTGGGAAAGGGAGGGGTGATGCTGAAGCACATCGGCACCGCGGCGCGGAAGGACATCGAGGCCTTTCTCGGCACCCGCGTCTTCCTGGGACTGCACGTCAAAGTCCGCGCCGACTGGCGTGAGAACCGGCGGCTTCTCTCCGAGCTCGGCATCGATCCCCGACGGTAAGAGAACCCTTGCCGAATGGGTCTCGTTTGGCCTCGGTAACTTCATCCCCGCCTTGTTAGACGACGATGACGTGGAGTCAGGACGCGTGGAGAAGAGACTGTTGGACCGCCTCGGGCACTTCGATCTGGATGAACCACTCTGCAGGGTAGATGTAGTCCTCACCACTCTCGTCAAGAACGCGAACATCTCCCTCCTTGTCCGCCTCAAGATCGGGAACGATGCGATAGATCTTGTGCAGTTCGAGGGATGCCTCGTACCCTTCATTTCGCACGCAGACCGCAAACCGGGGCTCTTGATTTGTCATGACCGTCAGTCCAGATAGCGTTTGCGCTTGATTTCCTTCTTGCCGATGCCGTGAGCCTCGTACCAATGAATCTCAGCCTTCCGAACTCGGCCGCTGCGAAGGCGAATCAGCGCCACACCCTTCATCTTTCTCCAGTTCCCATCACCGTATCGCTTCTGGAGTCGATCGCGATCTCGGATCCCGCGTCCGGTCGCGATCGTTTCAATCTCGCCTACTTCGCCCAGTATATCGAAGTGCATCATCAGGCGCGGGCGCGGCGAGGTTCAGCCCTCATCAACAACTTTGCACCCGAGCGGCTCCGGGCTCGTGGCTCAGATAGGCGATAAACGCCAACGTGTCCGGTATGACGGTTGGCGTCAGCCACGCCGCTCTCGGGAGCGTTCGCGAGCCCTCTCCTTGACCAAAGCTTTCGTCGAGTACCGGCCCTTCAGTGAACCACGGAAGGCTTGGACGGGATTGGCGGGTACGGGAAGGACGGTGATAAGGTCGCCATCGATCAGCCATTCGAGCTGAGAGTGTTCCGACAGGCCGAACCTGCGTCGAATCTCAGCCGGCACTGCCGTCTGCCCGCGAGAAGAAATCGTCGTACGCATGACCCTACGAAGAGTAATCGCATTCTACAAGGAGAAATCGATCTGGCAAATCTTAAGGTCAAGGACAAGAAGCGCGCCGAGCGAAGGCTGGACTTATTGAAGCTCGTGCTATTCTCGCCGCTGTCATCGTGACCGCTCGGCTCAGCCTTCATAGACGGTCGCCGCAAGCCTCGCTGGCGACCGGAACGCCGACGCCCCGGTTTAGCATCGGGCGAGCGCTCGTGTTCGTTCTCGGGATGGCGGTTCTCGCTCGTTGCGACTCGACTTTGGACGAGGCATCGCTCGCCGAACTCAGAGCGCTTCGGGAAAGCCGGGACTACTTCACGTTGCGAGACCGGCTCGACGGCCTAACCATCGGCGATCATCCCGAGCTGCTCTTCTTCCGGGCGACGGTCCAGCACGCCTTCAACGAGCTCGATGCTTCGAACGCGA